>DATHWJ010000031.1:0-2017 GCA_035460745.1 Ideonella sp.
TGCAGCTGGACCGCGGTCACCAGCGAGCCCGGAGCCGGATGCAGGTCGCGGTAGAAGGCGGCGGCCTGGTGCGGGTTTTCGCCGTAGCGCAGATCTTGTACCTTGACGAAGCGGCCGTTGCTCTGGGCCGGGAAGGCGGAGCGGCTGCCGTCGGCCTGCAGCGACGAGAGGTAGTCGCTGATCGCGGCGTCGTAGTTGCTGATGCGGTTGAAGGCCGCGACCGAGAGGGCGAAGCGGGTGGCTTCGCTGACGCGGCCGTCCTGCTCGAGCTCGGCCAGCACGCCGGCGTACTGCGAGGCGTCGGTCAGCACCGCGACGTCTTTCCAGTTCTTGGCGGCGGAGCGCACCATCGCCGGGCCGCCGATGTCGATGTTCTCGATCGCGTCTTCCAGCGTGCAGCCGGCCTGGGCGACGGTGGCCTCGAAGGGGTAGAGGTTGACGACCAGCAGGTCGATGGTGGCGATGCCGTGCTGGCTCAGCGAGGCCATGTGGGCCGGCAGGTCGCGCCGCGCCAGCAGGCCGCCGTGGATGGTGGGGTGCAGCGTCTTGACGCGGCCGTCCAGCATCTCGGGGAAGCCGGTGTGCTCGGCCACCTCGGTGACGGGCAGGCCGGCCTCGGCCAGCAGCTTGGCGGTGCCGCCGGTGGAGAGCAGCTTGACGCCGCGCTGGTGCAGGGCCTGGGCCAGGTCGACGATACCGGTCTTGTCGGAGACCGACAGCAGGGCGGTGAGGGAGGTCGTGGGAGTGTTCATGGGGTGGCTCACTTGATCAGCTTGTGCTCGGTCAGCTTGCGGCGCAGCGTGTTGCGGTTGATGCCCAGCCACTCGGCGGCCTTGCTCTGGTTGCCGTCGGCGTGCTGCATCACGACGTCGAGCAGCGGCTTCTCCACCGCGGTGATCACCATCGTGTGCATCGAGTGCGGCTCGGAGCCGTGCAGGTCCTTGAAATACTGTTCCAGCGTCTCTCGGACGCAGTCTTCGATGTTCTTCTTGCTCATGTTCTGGGGATCCCTCCCGGCACCGGAAAAATAGGTCGGCCGGTGTCGCTGCCCCGGCTTGTGGCCGGCCACGCAGCGCACCGGCTTCAGGCTTGCAGGTCGATCTGGTCTTGGTTGGCCGCGTCCAGCGCCACCGCGTCTGCCGCGGGCAGGGTGGTGTGCCGGTCGGCCAAGTGGTCGAAAAAAGTGGCCACGGCGCGCAGCTGCGCGTCGCAGTCGTCCAGCGTGTTCATCACTGCGCGGAAGGTCTCGCCGCCAGGCAGCGCGCGCACCGCCCAGCCGATGTGCTTGCGCGCGCTGCGCACGCCCAGGCCCTCGCCGTAGAGCGTGTAGTGGTCCAGCAGGTGCTCGGTGAGCCAGGCCTGCACGTCGCGCGTGGCGGGCGGGGCGAGCAGCTCGCCGGTGCGCAGGTAGTGGTCGATCTCGCGGAAGATCCAGGGCCGGCCCTGCGCGGCACGGCCGATCATGATCGCGTCGGCGCCGGTGGCCTGCAGCACCGCGAGGGCCTGCTGCGGCGAGGCGATGTCGCCGTTGGCCACCACCGGGATCCTCAGCGCGGCCTTCACGGCGGCCACGGTCTCGTACTCGGCGGCGCCCTTGTAGCCCTGCTCGCGGGTGCGGCCGTGCACCGTCACCATCGCGACGCCGGCGCTCTCGGCGGCGCGCGCCAGCGCCAGGGCGTTGCGCTCGGTCTCGCACCAGCCGGTGCGCATCTTCAAGGTCACCGGCACGCCGTGCGGCGCGCAGGCGGCGACCACCGCTTCGATGATGGCCAGCGCGCCCGGTTCGTCACGCATCAGCGCCGAGCCGGCCCACTTGTTGCACACCTTCTTGGCCGGACAGCCCATGTTGATGTCGATGATCTGCGCGCCGCGGTCGACGTTGTAGGCGGCGGCCTCGGCCATCATGGCGGCGTCGGTGCCGGCGATCTGCACCGCCACCGGACCGGGCTCGCCCTCGTGGTTGGCGCGGCGCGAGGTCTTCAGGCTGTCCCACAGTTCGCGGCGCGAGGTCACCATC
>DATHWJ010000032.1:0-4676 GCA_035460745.1 Ideonella sp.
GCAGCCGATCACGCTGTCCACCGGCGAGACCCGCAGCTTCCTCGAAGACGGCGACACGGTGGTACTGCGCGGCTACTGCGAGCGCGCCGGCCAGCGCCGCATCGGCTTTGGCGAGTGCCGGGGCACGGTGATGCCGGCGCGCAAGGCGGCATGATGGACAAGCTCGCCGCCACCGACCGCAGCCGCCTGCTCGCCACCCTGCCCGGCTGGCAGCACGACGGCCAGCGCGACGCCATCAGCCGCGAATTCGTCTTCGCCGACTTCAACCAGGCCTTCGGCTTCATGGCCCAGATCGCACTGCTCGCCGACAAGCGCGACCACCACCCCGAGTGGTCCAACGTCTACAACCGCGTCCGCATCACGCTGACCACCCACGACGCCGACGGGCTGACGCAGAACGACATCGACCTGGCCCGCTTCGCCGACGAAGCCGCGGCCCGCTTCGGCGTCTGAGGCCCCCATGCTGCAACAACTCAACCAACTCGGCCACGAGCACGCGCTGAGCAGCCCTACGCCCGAGCGCGCCGACTGGACCATAGACCAGGGCTGGGAACACTACACTGCCGAAGATCACGCCGTGTGGAAGACGCTCTTCGAGCGCCAGACCCGGTTGCTGCCCGGCCGCGCCTGCGACGAGTTCGTGCAAGGCATGCACGACCTGCCGATAGGCTCAGCCCAGATCCCCGACTTCCGGCGCCTGAGCGATGTGCTGATGAAGCGCACCGGCTGGCAGGTCGTCGCGGTGCCCGGCCTGGTGCCCGACGAGGTCTTCTTCGAGCACCTCGCCAACCGCCGCTTCCCGGCCGGTCACTTCATCCGCAAGCCCCACGAGCTCGACTACCTGGAGGAGCCCGACGTCTTCCACGACGTCTTCGGCCACGTGCCCATGCTGATGAACCCGGCGATCGCCGACTACATTCAGGCCTACGGCGTCGGCGGCCTGCGCGCCCAAGCCCTGGGCAAGCTGGCCCAGCTCGCGCGGGTCTACTGGTACACGGTGGAGTTCGGCCTGCTGCAGCAGAAAGACGGCCTGCGCATCTATGGCGCCGGGATCGCCTCCTCCTACACCGAGAGCGTCTTTGCCCTCGACAGCCCCTCACCCCACCGCATCCGCTTCGAACTGGAGCGCGTGATGCGCACGAACTACCGCATCGACGACTTCCAGGAAGCCTACTTCGTGATCCGCGATCTGGACGAGCTGCTGCAGCTCGCGCACATCGACTTCGGCCCGCTGTACGAGCGCAGCGAAGGCGCGGCCGAGTTCCAGCCCAGCGACCTGACGGCGGGCGACGAGGTCATTCAGTGGGGCAGTGGCGCGTACCACAAGGCAAAGCAGGCGACCGACACCCGGGCCTAATCCGGTGTATCCGGCGTTCGGCGCCGGCCGCCGCTCTCTCCAGCGGGCGGCGTCAGGCTTTCCAGGTCCGCAAGATCCTTGAGTCGCCCTGTGGCCTGTTTGTTCGTCTTGAAGTCTTCCAGGCCGATGATGTGGAGACTGATGCCTGACAGGCTGACTTTTTCCCGGCGGGCATAGCACGCATCGAATTCGACGCCATCGATGACGGTCATCAGGTCGATACGCCGGGGTGGCTGCCCGAGTTGAATGACCGTATCGGCATCGAAGTCGGCCGCCGCCAAACCCAGGGAGCTGAAGCCAAACTCCTTCAGTACACCCAGCAACCGCTCGACATTGTCTTGAGTCGGACGCAGCCAGAAATCGATGTCACCGGTGTACCTCGGGTGGCCGTGCGCAGCCAGCGCGTAGCCGCCGACCACCAGGTACTCAACGCCGCGAGCGTTGAGCAACTCGGCAAACTCTTTGAAGTCGCGGTTCAGCATCGGGAGACTCGCTAGCTTCGGCAAGCTGCTGTCGCAAAACCTCTACGGCGGCGACACGCTCGGCCATCGGCCGAGACAACCAGAACGCCAGATCAGCGGCGGCCGGTTGAGTGCGCGAAACTCGCTTGAAGGAGGGTTGCATGCGCTCATTGTCGTTCAACGGAACAGCAGCGCAAAGGACGCTGCACGGCCCGTAGCAGCGCCCGAACGAGTTTCGCGCAGTTGCTGCCTCGGCCGCCGGGCTGGGCCAGCTTGGCCGCGCTCACGGCGTGCCGCCCGCCGCCAGGCTCACGGTGACGCCCAGCCGGGCCTCGACCTGTGCACCGGCCGGCGCCCTGATGCGCAGCCAGCTCAGTTCCGGCTCCACCACCAGGCTGCCCCAGCGGAAAGCCTGGCGGGCGGCTATGCCGATCAGGTGGCCGGAGGTCTGCGGGTCGTCGCTGGCCGCGCTGTAGGTGCCGATGCGCGAGCCCACCGTGCCCCAATGCAGACGCAGCGTGCGCTGCGCCGCGCTGTCCAGCCACCCGAGCGTCAGCACGCGAGAGTCCGGCCCGACGCCGGCGCCCAGCCAGCGCCGCGCGCTCACGTAGCCGCCGGGATAGGCGTAGTTGCGGTAGGCACAGCTCGGAAACGTCTCCTTGCCTATCGGCATGCGGCAGCCCGTCTCCGCCAGCTCGCCGAACCAGCGGTGCCTGCCGTCGGCCGACCAGGCCTCGATGCCGTACAGGCCCATGTAGCGAGACGGCAGGCCGCCCGCCAGGTCTTCACCCATCAGTTGCAGGTAGCCGGCACAGCGCAGGCTGGAGGGACAACGCTGGCGCAGGTCGAAGCCGGCCAACTGGCTGGCCGGGTCGATGCCGGCCTGGGCGTCGTCCGGCGTGGCGTTGGTGCCTGAGCCGGTCAGCGCCTCGAAGAAGCTGCGCAGCGACTGCTCCCGGCCCTGGCCTCCCCACTGCGCGGTGCGGCTCAGCCCCAGCTCCAGCCCGGGCAGCGGCCGCAGCGTGAGGCGGTTGCCGATCAGGAAGGGGCGAGCCGGCTGCGCGACGTCGTCGAGCTGGGCGACGAAGAACTCCAGGTTCCACGGCCCCAGCCACGACAGCCAGGGCGAGGTCGAGGGCCCGGCCAGTGCACGCTGCAAACCCACACCCGTCAGTGCCGGTGCGTTGTTGCCCAGCACCAGGCTGTTCTGCCAGCCCGGCCCCCACCAGCCGCGCCGCGACCACGCCTGCAACTGCACGCCGTGCCATTCGCCGGCGATGGCGCTGCCTTCCAGCCGGGCATTCACCTCGCCGCCGTCGCTTTCGTCCGGCCGGCCGAGGCGCAGCCCGAGCTGTGCGGCCACGTTGTCTCCCTGGTAGCTGCCGCTGCGCACGGCGCCCGAGCTGCCTGGCAGCGCATCGTCGCCAAAACCGGCCAGGCCCTCCTGCGGCCCACGCAGCGTCAGCGCCGCACCGGGCGCCGCTGCCTGCCGCAACTCGGCCCGGACCTGCGCCCGCGCCTCGTCCAGCGCCGGGGGCAGCAGCGCCGGCAAGGCGTCCAGCGCCTGGGCGACGGCAGCGCGCGGCAGCGGCCACTGCGTCACCGGCAGCGCCAGCGCGGCGTCGTCCACCAACAGTTGCAACTGATGCCGCGCAAAAGCGCTCGGTGTCCACGGCAGGGATGCCGTCGCCCAGGCGGCGGCCGGGCCCGTTGCCGCGGCTGACAGCAGCAACCAGCCTGCTCGTTGCCGCAGCGCGGCGGTACTTCTTTTTCCCAAGCGAACAACACGCCTGACCATTGGCATAGCCTCCATCCCTCCCTCCCTCTCATCCCGCCGCGGCTGGCACGGGTTGCAAAAAACCGACCGGCACTCTGTTGAGGCGCCAGGCTCGAAGCACGCGATGCTAAGCGCATCTCGATGCCGGGGGTATGCAAGTGTTGCGCCGGGGCACGCGCCGGAGGGAGCCGGGCGCTCGCGATCAGCGCATGCCCTCTCCGCCGGAGAGGTCAACGAGCGCAGACGCCAGCGTGGCGTGCCGATAGCGATAGCCGGCTGCGAGCGCCGCACGCGGCACGGCGCGCTGCCCGCACAAAAGCAGCTCCGACATCTCGCCCAGCGCCGCGCGCACTACCCAGCCGGGCACGCGCAGCCAGGCGCGCCGGCCCCAACTGGTGGCCATCGCCTGCGCAAACACTGCCTGCGTCACTGCATCGGGCGCGACCGCATTGACAGCGCCGGACAGTCCCGCACCGTCCACCGCAAGGCGCAGCAGGCCGACGGCGTCGTCGCGATGGATCCAGGGCATGGGCTGCTGCCCGCCGCCCAGCACCGCGCCCAGGCCCAGCCGCGCCGCCAGCGCCAGCGGCGGGTAGGCGCCACCCTCCGCGCCCAACACGATGCCCAGGCGCAGCCGCACCACCTTCACTCCCAGGGCCTCGGCCCGGCGCGACTCGTGCTCGACGGCCACGCACAGATCGGACTGGAAGCGACCGGGCTCGGGCGCGGCGCTTTCGTCCAGCTCGTCCATCCCGGCCGGCACGCCGTAGTAGCCCACCGCCGAGGCACTGACCAGCACGCGCGGGTGTTGTTCCAGGCGGCGCATCAGCACCACCAGCGCGGTGGCGGTGTCCACCCGGCTGTCGATCAGCAGGCGACGCCGGCGGCCGGTCCACGGCGCGCCGAGCACGGCGGCGCCCGCCAGGTGCACGACGGCGTCCAGGCGGGTCTCAGAGGGCAGTTCGTCCAGCCGCTCGATCACCTGCACCGCCGTGCCGAAGGCGGCGCGGGCTTGCAGCGGGTCGCGGCTCCACACGATGACTCGACGCCCTTCCCGCAGCCACTGGCCCACCAGCGCCGA
>DATHWJ010000033.1:0-24673 GCA_035460745.1 Ideonella sp.
CCGCGATGCGCTGATCGCCGTCGCCGCCGAGCTTGAACACCGCCACCGACTGCAGCAGCTGCGTGGCCTGATGCTTCAGGCTCTCGGCCGCGGCCGCGCTTTCCTCGACCAGCGCCGCGTTGCGCTGCGTGGCCTGGTCCATCTGGCCGACGGCCTCGCCCACCTGGGCCACGCCGGCGCTCTGCTCGGTGCTGGCGGCGCTGATCTCGCCGACGATGTCGGTCACGCGGCGGATCGAGCTGACGACCTCCTGCATCGTGCTGCCGGCCTGGTCGACCAGCTGCGCACCGCGCTCCACTCGCTCGACGCTGGCGCCGATCAGGGTCTTGATCTCCTTCGCCGCGTCGGCGCTGCGCTGCGCCAGGCTGCGCACCTCGCCGGCCACCACCGCGAAGCCGCGGCCCTGCTCGCCGGCCCGCGCGGCTTCGACCGCGGCGTTCAGCGCCAGGATGTTGGTCTGGAAGGCGATGCCGTCGATCACGCCGATGATGTCCGAGATCTTCTTCGAGCTGGCGTTGATCTCCTTCATCGTCTCGACCACCTGGCCGACGACCTCGCCGCCATTGACGGCCACCGAGCTGGAGCCCACGGCCAGCTGGTTGGCCTGGCGGGCGTTGTCGGCGTTCTGCCGCACGGTGGAGCTGAGCTGCTCCATCGATGCCGCCGTCTCCTCGAGGGCCGAGGCCTGCTCTTCGGTGCGGCTGGAGAGGTCCTGGTTGCCCTGCGCGATCTGGGCCGCGGCGATCGCGACGCTCTCGGCGTTCTGGCGCACGCCGGAGACCACCTTGACCAGGCTGGCCTGCATCTCTGCCATGCGGGCGACCACGCTGCCGGTGTCACCCGCTGCCACCGGGATGGGCCGCGACAGGTCGCCCTGCACGATCGCGCCGGCCATCTCGCCCACTTCCGAGGGCTCGCCGCCGAGCTGGCGCGTGACGCTGCGCGAGATCAGCAGGCCCATGCCGACCGACAGCGCCACGCCCAGCCCGATCATGCCGAACATCCACAGCCGGCTGTTCGCCACGACGACATCGCTCTCGTCATAGGCCTGCTTGCCCAGCGCCTGGTTGACGTTGACGATCTCGGACAGGATGTCGTCGGCCGCCTGGAAAGCGGCCGCCGTTTCGCCGTTCATCGTCTTCATCGCTTCGTCGTTCTGGCTGGCGTAGCTGAACTTCTTCACGCGCTCGGCGCTCTCGTGGTAGCGCGGCCAGGCGGTGTCGAGCTTGGCCAGCAGCTCTGTCTCCTTGGGGGTGAGAAAGGTCTTGCGGTACTTGTCGAGCAACTGGTTCATCTGCGCTTCATGCTTGTCCATGGCCTGCGCGATCTTGTCCATCTTGGGCTGCTCGGACTCGACCACGTAGTCGTACAGCGAACGGTTGTGGTAGATCGCCTGCATGTTGGCGTTGGCCACGTCGGCGATCGGCACCAGGTTGGTGTCGTACATGCTGTTGAGCATGTTGTTGATCTCGGACATGCGCGTGAGCCCGAACAGGCCGACGGCCGCGGTGATGGCGGCGGCGATCAGCGCCATGCCGATCAGCCTTGCGCTGACGCGCATTTTTTCCAGAACGTTCATTTGCGGTTGCCTTCAGGGAGGTGCGGGGGTGAGATTTACATTGGAGCCCCTGACAAGATCGGCAAATTCAAGCAAATGATGACAAATATGCCGTCAGTATCATTTTGTAGATGTAACAAGCCCGGACCACTGCCGCTCTATGCTGCGCAGCGCGGCTTGGCCGCAAGAAGCGCCTGCCAGCCCCCAGCCCCGTGCCGGTACCGCGTGCCTCCTTATGATCTGTGCTGACTTGTACCCGACATCCGCAGCCCGCTGCGGCTTCACGCGATGAGCCCGCCCACCCCTCTCGACGATCCACCGCCGGTGGCCCCCATCTGGCCCGGCGACGACGCCTGCTGTGGCAATGGCTGCGACCCTTGCGTGTTCGACTTCTTCTACGAAGAGCAGGAGCGCTATCGCGCTGCACTGCGTGCGTGGCGGCAGCGCCATCCGGCTGCCGCCGCGGAGGCTCCTCCCGAGACCCCCTGGTGAGCGTTGGCCCCAAGCTCGCGCGCCGCAGCGGCGCGCGGCGGGCTCAGTGGGTGTCGCTCAGCCGCACGGCCGGGGTCGCGAATTCGCGGCCGACCACGGTGCGGGCATAGAGGTAGTTGTCGCGCGCGCGCTCGCTGAGCGCATCCATGTCGACATGGCCTTCGGCGTCGCAAGGGAAGGCGTAAGCCCGGCCCTCGTCGAACAGCGAGCGGAAGCGCAGTTCGTAGTGGGTGTACGGTTTCGAGCCGTGCGAATTCAGCGTGGAAGCGATCATGGTGTGTGCTCCTGCTCGCGTTGCCTGAGATCCCTCAAACCTTCGATTCGATAGTGGACAGCCGGCGAGGTATTGGCTATCCCCTGTTCATCGGTACGCGGCCCCCCAGTTCATGGATGCGTTGAATATTCAACGGTCCGTGGCCTGCGCGAGTTGACTTTGCACCTGGGCACAGCGGGCTGCATCCCCAGCCGGGAGGAAGGGCGGGTAGGCCAAAAGACAGATCAACAAGAATGATCAGGAGCCACTTCAATCGTCGCTGTGGCGCCACACTGCACCCAGCGACTTGATCTTCTGCCACACCGTCAGCCGCTCGTCGGACAGCGCATCGAGAAAGTCCGACAGCCGCTTGGACTTGACCATGGTGTAGACCGTCAGCGCCGAGGTGATCGTGAACACCGTGCCGAAGATGGCCAGGCGGCGGCTCAGCGGCGAGTCGGCCTCGGCCAGCAGGTTCATGCCGAGGAAGCCGGTGGTCACCGTGCCGATCAGGCCGAAGATGGTCACCACCGTCAGCCGCACCACGGTGTTGGCCTGGCGGCGCAGGCTGTCGGCGTCGAGGTAGTCGCTCATGTCGCGGATGCGCTCCTTGACCTCGCCGTAGAGCGCATCCACACCCAGGTGCGAGACGCACATCTTGAACAGGGCTCGCGTCTGGGCCTGCTCGGCCACCTCGTGGAACCAGTAGCGGTGGGTGAAGCGCAAGAAGCCCTCGAAGCTCCCGCGTATCGCCCGCTTGAAGCGGCGCACGCTGCCGGTGTCGCCCACGTCCAGCCCCTGCAGCGCCTCGACCAGCCGGTCCGAGAACATCAGCAGCGCGGCCTTCTGGAAGTGGGCGATCAGGAACAGCAGGAAGTGCTGGTGGCGGAACTGCGACAGCACGCCGCGGTCGGCGCAGCAGAAGAAGTGCGAGTTCGCCGGCCCCACCACCACCAGCGCATGGCCGCTGCAGAGGTAGCGCGTGTGGGGCGCGGCGCCGCTGGCGGTCCAGAAGCGGTCGTAGCAGAAGCGCTGCTCGAAGTCGGCCAGGTGCTGCTCCGAGAAGGGCAGGTTGCCGCTCGCCTCCGAGGCGGCTGAAGGCCCCGCCGCGCCCGCCACCAGGCCCAGCCGCACGAAGTCGCTGCGGCTGAGGGCGCGCGGATCGTCCAGCGAGAGATAGGCCATCAGCGGCATGCGGTAGTACTCGATCTGCCGGAAGCGCAGCAGCCCAGGCTCGCCCGAGTGGTCGCTGACCAGCGGCTGCAGCAGGAAGGCCCAGTCGGCCGCGATGCGAGGCGCGCGGTGCTCGCAGACATGGGCCATGAAGCGCTCGCGCTCCTGGGCGTCGGAGCGGGTCAGCACGGCACCGCTCTTGTCCAGCCACTCGACCCGGGTCGGCGCATGCAGCGTGTGGCCGTCGGCGTCCCAGCCCGCGGGGTAGCCGCGGCCCAGGCGGTAGAGCAGCTCCTGCGACTGCGCCAGCGTGATGTGCTCGGCCGCCAGCTCCACGTTCAGCAGCACCAGGTCGACGTCGAAGAAGAAGTACAGGTCGATGTGCACCACGCTCAGCGTGACGGGCGCGTCGCCCGGCCTGGCCTCGACCCGCACCGCCGCCACGTCATGGCGGCGGAACACGCGCATCGGCGACTCGACGTTGCGCACGCCGGGCCCGCGCGTGGCACGGCCCTCGCCGTAGAGGAAGCGCTGCACATAGGGCAGGAAGGTCACGAACTCCTGGTAGTGGCGCTCGTGGAAGTCGGCGCTGGCGCCCGTGTACTCGTCGGCCGTCTGGCGCCAGGGCTCGGTCAGCCATTGCCAGGGCTGGCGCCTGGGCCCGCCGGCCGGCGCCACCACCGGCAGCAGCCGCAGCGGCCACAGCAGCGACTGGCGGAACTGGTGCACGGTGGGGGACGGCGGGGCGCCGCGCGAAGCGTCCGGTTCGATGGAAAGCTGGGCCGGCATGGGTCTTCTCCGAAGCAATTGCCGCCGAGTATCGCGCCCGCCCGTTTACACGGCGTTTATGCGGCCGCCCCGCTTTTATATGCCTTTGTGATGCGCACCTGCCTACGCTCTGCCCATCGTTTTGGAGATCCTCATGGAACTGCTGTGGCTCTTGCTTTTTGTACTGCTCTGCGGCGCCGTCGGCGGCCTGCTGCTGGCCTGCGACCGGTGGCTGGCGCCCCGCCCGACCTCGCGCCATTGACCTCCGGGAGAACCGAATGAATGGCATGTACTGGCTGGGCGGCATCGTGACCGCCGCCCTCTTCGTCTACCTCATCGTCGCGCTGGTGCGCGCGGAGGATTTCTGATGACTTCGCAAATGATCGGGCTGCTCGGGGGCTACCTGGCCGCCGTGCTGCTGCTCGCCGTGCCCATGGGCAAATGGCTGGCCGCGGTGGCGGAAGGCCGGCTGACGCGCCTGCAGCGTCTGGACAGCGCCGTGCTGCGCGCCTGCGGCGCCCGCCCAGAACAAGAGCAGACCTGGCGCGGCTACGCGATCTCGCTGCTGGTGTTCAACATCCTCGGCGCGATCGCCGTCTACGCGCTGCAGCGCCTGCAAGGCGCGCTGCCGCTGAACCCGCAAGGCTTCGCGTCCGTGGAGCCGGGCTCGGCCTTCAACACCGCGGTGAGCTTCGTCACCAACACCAACTGGCAGGGCTACGCGGGCGAAAGCACGATGAGCACGCTGACGCAGATGCTGGGGCTGGCGGTGCAGAACTTTCTCTCGGCCGCCACCGGCATGGCCGTGGCCTTTGCGCTGATACGCGGCTTCGCCCGCCACAGCGCGGCGACGCTGGGCAACTTCTGGGTCGACGTGACCCGCATCACGCTCTATGTGCTGCTGCCGCTGTCCATCGTGATCGCGCTGGTCTTCGCCGGCCAGGGCGTGGTGCAGAACTTCTCGGCCAACACCGAAGTGACGCTGACCGAGACGGTGGCCTACACCGAAGCCGGCCCGACGGGCGCCGACGGCCAGCCGACGCAGGTCGCCAAGACGGCCACCACGCAGACGCTGACTATGGGGCCGATCGCCTCGCAGGAAGCCATCAAGATGGTCGGCACCAACGGCGGCGGCTACCTCAACGCCAACTCGGCCCACCCCTTCGAGAACCCCAGCGCCTGGAGCAACGTGGTCCAGATGCTGGCGATCTTCCTGATCCCTGCCGGCCTGTGCCTGTGTTTCGGCCAGATGGTGGGTGACAAGCGCCAGGGCTGGGCGCTGCTGGCGGCGATGACGGTGATCTTCACCGCCGCGGTGGTCGCGATCATGTTCGCCGAGCAAGGCGGCAACCCCAAGCTCACGGCCCTGGGGGTGGACCAGGCCGCCAGCGCGCTGCAGGCGGGCGGCAACATGGAGGGCAAGGAGACCCGCTTCGGCATCGCCGCCAGCAGCCTCTTCGCCGCCATCACCACCGCCGCTTCCTGCGGTGCCGTCAACGGCATGCACGCGTCATTCACCCCGCTGGGCGGCGCCGTGCCCCTGCTGCTGATGCAGCTCGGCGAGGTGGTCTTCGGCGGCGTGGGCTCCGGCCTTTACGGCATGCTGGTGTTCGCGGTGCTGGCCGTCTTCCTGGCCGGCCTGATGATTGGCCGCACGCCCGAGTACCTGGGCAAGAAGATAGAGCCGGGCGAGATCAAGCTGGTCTCCATCGCGGTGCTGATCGTGCCGCTGCTGGTGCTGGCCGGCACGGCCATCGCGGCCATCACCGACGTGGGCACGGCCAGCCGGCTCAACCCCGGCGCCGCGGGCTTCACTGAGATCCTCTATGCCTTCTCGTCGGCCGCCAACAACAACGGCAGCGCCTTCGCCGGCCTCTCCGCCAACACGCCGTTCTACAACGCGATGCTGGGCATTGCGATGTGGCTGGGCCGCTTCGGCGTGATCGTTCCGGTGCTGGCGATTGCCGGCACGCTGGCCGCGAAGAAGCGCGTGCAGCGCGTCGGCCAGGACGGCAACGCCGCCGCCATGCCCACCCACGGCGTGATCTTCGTCGTGCTGCTGATCGCGACCGTGCTGCTGGTCGGTGCGCTGACCTACATCCCTGCGCTGGCACTCGGCCCGGTGGTCGAGCAACTCAACCTTTTCAAGTAAGGAGGACGCCATGAGTACCCATGTACAAACAACCCCAGCGTCCGTCGTGAAGCCCAAGGCCACCGGCCTGTTCGACCCGGTGCTGGTCAAGCCCGCCATCGCGAGCGCCTTCCACAAGCTGCACCCGGGCGTGCAATGGCGCAACCCGGTCATGTTCGTGGTCTACATCGGCGCGGGGCTGATCACCGCGCTGTGGCTGCAGGCGTTGTTCTCCCAGGGCGAAGCGCCGGCCTGGTTCATAGGCGCGAATGCGCTGTGGCTGTGGTTCACCGTGCTGTTCGCCAACTTCGCCGAAGCGCTGGCCGAGGGCCGCAGCAAGGCCCAGGCCGCGAGCCTGCGTGGCTTGAAGAAGAAGGGCATCGCGAAGAAGCTGATGGAGCCCAGGCACGGCTCGTCGTGGATCCCGATCGAGACCGACGAGCTGCGCATAGGCGCGGTGCTGCTGGTCGAAGCCGGCGACATGATGCCCTGCGACGGCGAGGTCATCGAAGGCGTGGCCTCGGTGGACGAAAGCGCCATCACCGGCGAATCGGCCCCGGTGATACGCGAAGCGGGCGGCGACTTTTCCTCCGTCACCGGCGGCACCCGCGTGCTGTCGGACTGGATCGTCGTGCGCTGCACGGTCAACCCCGGCGAGGCCTTCCTCGACCGCATGATCGCGATGGTCGAAGGCGCCAAGCGCCGCAAGACCCCCAACGAGGTCGCGCTGACCATCCTGCTGGTGGCGCTGACGCTGGTCTTCCTGATGGCCACCGTCACCTTGCTGCCGTTTTCGCTCTACTCGATCACGGCCGCGCAGGCCGGGCTGCCGGTCACCATCACGGTGCTGGTGGCGCTGCTGGTGTGCCTGATCCCGACCACCATCGGCGGCCTGCTCTCGGCCATCGGCGTGGCCGGCATGAGCCGCATGCTGGGCGCCAACGTGATCGCCACCTCGGGCCGCGCGGTCGAGGCGGCCGGCGACGTGGACGTGCTGCTGCTGGACAAGACCGGCACCATCACGCTGGGCAACCGCCAGGCCTCGGCCTTCCTGCCCGCGCCGGGCGTGACCGAGCAGCAACTGGCCGACGCCGCCCAGCTCTCGTCGCTGGCCGACGAGACGCCGGAGGGCCGCAGCATCGTGGTGCTGGCCAAGCAGAAGTTCAACCTGCGCGAGCGCGAGCTGGCGGCGCACGAAGCCACCTTCGTGCCCTTCACCGCGCAGACGCGCATGAGCGGCGTGAACTGGCAAGGCCGGCAGATCCGCAAGGGCGCGGCCGACGCGGTGCGCAAGCTGATGGAGTCGCAAGGCGGCAAGTTCCCGGCCGAAGTGACTCGTCTGGTCGAAGACGCCGCCCGCCGCGGCAGCACGCCCCTGGTCGTCGCCGATGGCACCCAGGTGATGGGCGTCGTCGAGCTGAAGGACATCGTCAAGGGCGGCATCAAGGAG
This sequence comes from Ideonella sp., assembly GCA_035460745.1. Classification (GTDB taxonomy): domain Bacteria; phylum Pseudomonadota; class Gammaproteobacteria; order Burkholderiales; family Burkholderiaceae_C; genus Ideonella. The sequence continues at coordinate 7,826 of DATHWJ010000033.1, forward strand.
CGCTTCAGCGAGCTGCGCCGCATGGGCATCAAGACGGTGATGATCACCGGCGACAACAAGCTCACGGCCGCCGCGATCGGCGCCGAAGCCGGTGTCGACGACGTGCTCGCCGAAGCCACGCCCGAGGCCAAGCTGGCGCTGATACGCCGCTACCAGGCCGACGGCTACATGGTGGCGATGACGGGCGACGGCACCAACGACGCGCCCGCGCTGGCCCAGGCCGACGTGGCGGTCGCGATGAACAGCGGCACCCAGGCCGCCAAGGAGGCCGGCAACATGGTCGACCTCGACAGCAACCCGACCAAGCTCATCGAGGTGGTGGAGATCGGCAAGCAGATGCTGATGACGCGCGGCTCGCTGACCACCTTCTCGATCGCCAACGACGTCGCCAAGTACTTCGCGATCATCCCCGCCGCCTTCGCCACCACCTACCCGCAGCTCAATGCGCTGAACGTGATGGGCCTGGCATCGCCGTCGTCGGCCATCCTCTCGGCCGTGATCTTCAACGCGCTGATCATCGTGGTGCTGATCCCGCTGGCGCTGCGCGGCGTCAAGTACCGCGCGCTGGGCGCTGCCGCGCTGCTGCGCCGCAATACGCTGATCTACGGCCTGGGCGGCCTGCTGGTGCCCTTCGTCGGCATCAAGATCATCGACGTGATCCTGTCGCTGATCGGCCTGACCTGAACCCTGCTGGAGAACGCTTCATGAACACCCTCTCAACTGCGATCCGCCCCGCCCTGTCGGTCTTCGTGCTGCTCACCGCGCTCACCGGCGTGGCCTACCCATTGCTGGTCACCGGCGTCGCGCAAGCCGCCTTCCCCGCGGCGGCCAACGGCTCGCTGGTGGTCGCCGGCGGCAAGCCCGTCGCTTCGTCGCTGATCGGCCAGTCGTTCAGCGCGCACGGCCGCTTCTGGTCGCGCCCCTCGGCCACCGGCCCCATGCCCGACAACGGCCTGGCCTCCGGCGGCGCCAACCTGGGCGCCGACAACCCGGCGCTGCTCGATGCGGTGAAAGCACGGGTCGAAGCACTGCGCGCCGCCGACCCGGGCAACACCGCCCCCATACCGGTGGACCTCGTGACGGCCTCGGGCAGCGGGCTGGACCCGGAGATCAGCCTGGCCGCCGCCTACTACCAGGCGCCGCGTATTGCGTGCGAGCGCAAGCTCGGCCTGGCCGCGGTGAACCAGCTCATAGCGCAGCACGCCCAGCGCCCGTGGCTGGGCGTGATCGGCGAGCCGCGTGTCAACGTGCTGGCGCTCAACCTGGCACTGGACGCCGCGCGCTGAACCACAATGCAGCTGCAAACGCTGGGGCACGTGGCATTGAGCCTGCTGGCGCTGATCGTGCCGCTGGCCCTCGCCTGGTACCTGCTGGGCCGGCAGCCGCCTCGCCGCGATACCGACCGGCACCCGCCGCCGCGCTGACACCCACTGCACCGTGAACGAAGAACCCACCCGCCCCGATCCCGACGAGCTGCTCGCCCGCGCCCAGGCCGCCAGCGAGCGCGCGTCGCGCGGCAAGCTGAAGATCTTCTTCGGCGCCTCGGCGGGGGTCGGCAAGACCTACGCGATGCTGAAGGCGGCGCAGCAACTGCGCCGCCAGCAGGTCGACGTGGTCGCCGGCCTGGTCGAGACCCATGGCCGCGCCGAGACGGCCGAGCTGCTGCTGGGCCTGGAGGTCTTGCCGCAGCGCGAGGTCAACATCAAGGGCCGGGTGCTGCATGAGTTCGACCTCGACGCCGCGCTGAAGCGCCGGCCGGGTGTGCTGCTGGTGGACGAGCTGGCCCACAGCAACGCCGCCGGCTCGCGCCACCCACGCCGCTGGCAGGACATCGACGAGCTGCTGGACGCCGGCATCGACGTGATCACCACCGTCAACGTGCAGCACATCGAGAGCCTGAACGACGTGGTGGGCGGCATCACCGGCATCCGCGTCTGGGAGACCGTGCCCGACCACGTCTTCGACGAGGCCCACGAGGTGGTGCTGGTCGACCTGCCGACCGACGATCTGCTGCACCGCCTGAAGGCCGGCAAGATCTACCTGCCCGAGCAGGCTGCAGCAGCCGTGCAGAACTTCTTCCGCAAGGGCAACCTGATGGCCTTGCGCGAGCTCGCGCTGCGGCGCACGGCCGAGCGGGTCGATGACGACGTGCGCAGCTACCGGCGCGAGATGAGCGGCGCCGACGGCCGCGAGGTCTGGCATGTCAGCGACGCGCTGCTGGTCTGCGTGGGCCCGGACCCGGGCGCCGAGAAGCTGGTGCGCAGCGCGGGCCGCCGGGCCGGCCGCAGCAACGCGCCGTGGCACGCCGTCTATGTCGAGACCCCGGCCCTGCAGCAGTTGCCCGAGCAGCAGCGCAGCGACGTGCTGCGCACGCTGAAGCTGGCCGAGTCGCTGGGCGCGCAGACCGCCACGCTGAGCGCGCAGGACGCCGCCGCCGCGGTGATCAACTACGCCCGCGAGCACAACCTGGGCACCGTGGTGGCCGGCCGCTCGCCGGGGCGGCGCGCCTGGCGCTGGCTCAGGCGGTGGTTGGGGCGCGAGCATTTCGTCGAGCGCATCGCCGAGCTGGCGCCCGACATCGAGCTGATGGTGGTGGCGCGCGACGACAAGCCGCAGCCGCCCCGCCCCGCGCCCAGCCGCGAAGGCGATGGGGGGGACAGCCACAGCCCGTGGCCGGGCTATGGCTGGGCGCTCGCATCGAGCGCCGCGGTAACGCTGCTGGCCACGCCGCTGATGCCCTTCTTCGACCTGGCCAACATCGTGATGCTGTTCATGCTGGTGGTCGTGCTGGTGGCCGCCCGCTTCGGCAGGCGGCCGGCGCTGGCCTCGGCCGTGCTCAACGTGCTGGCCTTCGACTTCTTCTTCGTCACGCCGCGCCTGTCGTTCTCGGTCAGCGACGCGCAGTACCTGCTGACCTTCGCGGTGATGATGATCGTCGGGCTGGTGGTGGGCCAGCTCACCGCCTCGCTGCGCTACCAGGCCCGCGTCTCGCGCTACCGCGAGGACCGCGCCCGCAGCCTCTACGAGATGGCGCGCGAGCTCGGCAAGGCCTTGACGCAGGAGCAGGTCGCCGAGATCGGCGACCGCACCCTCGAGGCCGCCTTCCGCGCCAAGGTCAGCGTGCTGTTCCCCGACCTCGAAGACCGCCTCGCCCCCGCCTCGATGGGCATGGGCGCCGACCCGGAGCTGGACCTCGGCCTGGCCCAGTGGGCCTTCGACCACGCTGAAGCCGCCGGCAGCGGCACCGACACCCTGCCCGCCAGCCGCCTGCTCTATGTGCCGCTGCGGGCCCCCATGCGCACCCGCGGCGTGATCGCGATCGAGCCGCCGCACGCCCGGCTGCTGCTGATCCCCGAGCAGCGCCAGTTGCTCGACACCTATGCGGCGCTGGTCGCCATCGCGATCGAGCGGGTGCACTTCGTCACCGTCGCGCAGGACACGCTGGTGTCGATGGAATCCGAGCGGCTGCGCAACTCGCTGCTGGCCGCCTTGTCCCACGACCTGCGAACCCCGCTCACCGCTGTCGTCGGCATGTCTGAAACCCTGGCACAGGCCTTGGCGCGCGACGCCTCGCCCCACGCCGCCAGCGCACGCGCCATCACCGAACAATCGCTGCGCACGGCGCAGCTCGTCAGCAACCTGCTCGACATGGCACGCCTGCAGGCCGGCGCGGTCACGCTGCGCCGGGACTGGCAGTCGCTCGAGGAGCTGGCCGGCAGCGCACTGCGCTCGGTGCAGCCTGCCCTGGACCGGCACCCGGTGCGCGTCGAGCTGCCGCCCGAGCTGCCGCTGCTCTATGGCGACGCGGTGCTGCTGGAGCGCGTGCTGGCCAACCTGTTCGAGAACGCCGCCAAGTACACGCCGGCCGGCACCGCCATCACGCTGGGCGCGCGGCACGAAGGCGCCTGGATGGTGGTGGAGGTCGGCGACGAAGGTCCGGGCCTGCCGCCCGGCGAGCACGGCGATCTCTTCCGCAAGTTCAGCCGCGGCGAGAAGGAGTCCAGCACGCCCGGCGTGGGCCTGGGCCTGGCGATCTGCCGCGCCATCGTGCAGGCCCACGGCGGCGAGGTCAGCGCCCACAACCGGCCGCCGCCGCAGCACGGCGCGGTGCTGCGCTGGACCCTGCCCTACCGCGAGGCACCGCTGCTGGACCTGGCCGAACCGGCGGACACTTGAGCCCCATGGACACCCCTGCCCGCCTGCTCATCGTCGAGGACGACCCCGGCATCCGCCGCTTCGTGCGCCAGGCGCTGGAGGCCGAGGGCCACCAGGTCTTCGAGACGCAGACGCTGGCCCGCGGCCTGATCGAGGCCGGCACCCGCAAGCCCGACCTGGTCATCCTCGACCTCGGCCTGCCCGACGGCGACGGCATGGCGCTGATACACGATGTGCGCAGCTGGAGCACGCTGCCCATCATCGTGCTCTCGGCGCGTGTCGACGAGACCGGCAAGATAGACGCGCTGAACAGCGGCGCCGACGACTACCTCGTCAAGCCGTTCTCGGTCGGCGAGCTGCTCGCGCGGGTGCGCGTGGCGCTGCGCCGCCACACCGCCAGCGGCCCGCAGAAGGACAGCCTGGTGGCCTTCGGCGACTGCGAGATCGACCTCGCGAAGCGCCAGGTGCGCCGCAATGGCGAACACGTGCACCTGACCCCCGTGGAGTACAAGCTCGCCGCCGCGCTGATAGCCCGCGAAAGCCAGGTGCTGACGCACCGCCAGCTGCTGCTCGAGGTCTGGGGCCCGGCCAGCAGCGAGCACAACCACTACCTGCGCATCTACATGGGCCACCTGCGCCGCAAGCTGGAGGCCGACCCGGTGCAGCCGGTGCACTTCCTCACCGAGACCGGCGTAGGTTACCGCTTCGTGAAATGACACCCCCACGGTCGCTGGCGCTCCCTGCCCCCCGAGGGGGCTCGCGCAGCGGACCGGCGGAGCCGGATCCGCGCACGCCCCTTGGGTGGGGCGGCGTCATGCGTCGTGGGTCGCGCGATCGCCGTGCTCAGCGCTCCAGGGAGCGGCACTGGTCGGCGGCGCAGGTCTTCAGCGCGTCGAGGCGGGTGCGCATCAGCTGGATCTGCTGCACGCGCTGCGACTCGGTCGAGCGGTGCAGGCTCTGGACCTGCCAGGGGTCGGTGTCGAGATCGTAGAGCTCCAGGTCGGTGACGCTGCTGCCGGCGGCGTTTTCGGTCTGGGCGAAGACCAGCACCTTCTTGCCGGACGGGTCCAGCGTGAGCGCCGGGTCCTTGCTGCGCAGCGCGTAGAACGGCACATGCCCGCCGCTCTGCCCGGTGGCCGGCAGCTCCACCAGCAGCGTGCGCCGGCCGCTGCCGCTGCCCTCCAGCAGCGGCCGCAGCGATTGCCCGTCGAAGCGGTGGCCCGCCGCAGGCTGCAGGCCGGCGTAGTCCAGCACCGTCACGGCCCAGTCGTTGTTCAGCGACCAGCCGTCGGCCACGCGGCTGCTGCGCTGCCCGGGCGCCTTGACGACCATGGGCAGGCGTATCGATTCTTCATAGAAATCGACCTTGGTGAGGTTGCGCCGGTGCGTGCCGTACTGGAAGCCGTTGTCCGAGGTGAAGACGAACAAGGTGTTGTCCCACTGGCCGGTCTCCTTCAGCGCCAGCACCAGCTTGCCGACCATGTCGTCCACGGCGCGCATCGCAGTGCGCTTCTCGTTGAAGACGCGCTGCTGCGTGGCGAGCTGCGTCAGGGGCCGCTGGCGCAGCCACTTGGGCTTGTCGCTCAGGTCGGCCTCGTTGAACGACGGCAGCAGGCTGGCCGGCAGCGTGACGGTGGGCGTGCCCACGTGGCGCGGCGCCGGGCGCAGGCTGTCGCCGCCATCGTCGTCGCCCACCTCGCCGCCGCTCTCCAGGTGCGGCGCGCTGGGCGTCAGCGCGAGGAAGAAGGGCTGCGACGAAGGCGTTCGGACATAGCTGTCCGCCAGGTTCGCCAGCACGTCGGTCTGGTAGTCCTCGGGCGCGCTGCCGTGGCTTTGCACGCCGCCGGGCACGGTCAGGCTGTAGTCGTACTGGTGCAGCGACAGCAGCGCATTCCAGGTGTCCCAGCCGGGCGGCACGTAGCCGCTGGCCTCGGCCTTGTAGCCGTTCAGGTACTTGCCCATCAGGGCCGTGCGGTAGCCGCCGGCCTTCATCCACACCGCCAAGGTGGAGCTGTCCTTGAACGACTTGAAGCCGCCCGCCTTGCCGCTGTTGCGCAGCGTGCCGTGGTTGTGCGGGTACTGGCCAGTGAAGAAGGTGGAGCGCGACGGGCAGCAGATGCTGAGCGACACGAAGGCGTTGCTGAACGAGGTACCGGCGGCCACCAGCGACTTGATGTGGGGGTAGAGGCCTGCGTCGAGGCCCGACTGGTAGACCGCGACGTCGAGGTCGTCGACCAGCAGGAAGAGCACGTTGGGCTTGGCCGCGGCGAGCGCCGGCTCGGCGGCCCAGGTGGCTGCGGGCAAGAGCGCGGCGAGCGTCATGGCCAACCTGGCCAGCCAGCGCTGTATCGTTGGTTTCATACGGTAGACCTGCCTGGGGAGTGACTCGGGAGGCAGAGACTAGCGGTCTGCAGCGTTGAATGCTGGTCCGTTCTTATGTGCAAATCTTCCGTAGCCGATGCTGCGGCGCATGCTGCCGTGCAGCGCCTGTAGGACTTTGCCGACACGCCAGCGAGGTGTTGTCCCGCGTGGCACGCTGTGTGGCGCAGCCACCATCAGGCTGCGCGAGCCCCGCCGGGCGCCCGCTCGCCGACCCCTGCTTGTCAGCGCCCGGGGCGGCCCTTCTTTGATTCATCAGGAGACCGCCGTGGCCAAAACTGCACAGATCGTCGGCACCGTCACCTACCGCGAAGGCGACGGCCCTGAAATCCTCATCCGCCCCGGGCTTTGCGAGGTCGATGTCAATGAACTCGACGTGACGCTCACCTGGAGCGACGGCGACACCCACGGCTCCACCGCGATGCCGACCGGGGACTTCCAGCGCTACCTCACCACCCAGGCGATCGCCTGGGTGAAGTGAGGAGGATCAGTCCTCCAGTGCCTTGCAGGCGGTTCCCACGCAAGACTTCAGGGCCTCCAGCCGCTGCTGCAGCAACTCGCGCTGACGAACCCGGTTGGGCGCGAGGGAGCGGTGCAGGCTGTTCAATTGATAGGGGTCGGTGAAGAGGTCGTAGAGCTCGTACTGAATGGCCGCCGTGCCCGCGGCGTTCAAGGTTTCGATATAGACGAGTGTGCGGCCACCCACCGTGTCCAGCGTCAGCGCGGGATCCTTGCTGCGAACGGCAACAAATGGCGGATGGGGGCCGTCCTTGCCGATAGGCGGCAGCTCGACGAGCATGGTCTGCCGCCCGCCGGCGGCACGCGGCTCCAGCACGAATGGGCGTAGCGAGCGGCCGTCGAACACATGCCCTGCCCCCGGCTGCAAGCCTGCGTAGTCCATCACCGTCACGGCCCAGTCGTTGTTGAGCGCCCAGGTTCCCGTCCTGCGGGCGTTACGCTGACCCGGTGACTTGATCACCAGCGGCACCTGGATGGACTCCTCGTACGGATCGACCTTGACGAGGCTGCGGCGATGGCTGCCGTACTGGAAACCGTTGTCCGACGCGAAGATGAACAAGGTGTTGTTCCACTTCCCGATCTCGACCAGCGTGCGCGCCAGCCTGCCCACCATGTCGTCCACCGCCCGCATCGCCGTGCGCTTTTCGTTGAAGACCCGCTCCTGCTTCAGCACGTCCACCAGGGGCGTCTCGGCGAGCCAGGCGGGCTTGTCGCTCATGTCGAGCTCATTGAACGACGGCAGCGAGCGGGCCGGCAAGGGCACCACCGGTGTGCCGGCATGGCGTGGCGCCGGCTGGATGCCGACACCGCCGTCGTCCATCTCGTCCACGTCGCCCTCCAGGTGCGGTGCGCTGGGGTTGAGCGCAAGGTAGAAGGGCTGGCTGCCGGGAACGCGAATGAAGGCGTCGGCCAGGTTGGCATAGACGTCGGTCTGGTAGTCCTCCGGCGCAGAGCCGTAGCGGCTGTAGCCGCCAGGGACGGTCATCGCGTAGTCGTACATGGTCGGCTTCAGCAGAGCGTTCCAGGTGTCCCAGCCCGGCGGTACGTAGTCCAGCTGATCGACGCTGTAGCCGTTCAGGTACTTGCCCATCATCGCTGTGCGATAGCCGCCGGCCTTCATCCAGACAGCGAGCGTGGAGGCGTCCTTGAACGACTTGAAACCGCCCGAGTCGCCCTTGTTCCGTACCGTGCCGTGGTTGTGCCCATACTGGCCTGTGAGCAGGGTCGCCCGCGAAGGGCAGCACAGGCTCATCGATACATAGGAGTTGGTGAACGTCGTGCCCGCCGACATCAAGGCCCTGAGGTTGGGAAAGAGTCCGGCATCGAGGCCGGACTGGTAGACCTGGACGTCCAGGTCATCGACCAGCACAAACACCACATTCGGCTTGCCGGCAGGGAGGGTCTCCTCGCCGGCCCCAGTGATGGCGGGCATCAGCCCGGCCGAGGTCAAGGCGAGCCAAAGCAAGCCGCACCGCATTGCTGATTTCATTTGTCAACCGCCTTCCGTTTCACGTCACTTGGCAGGGCTGAACTGCAGCGAGTAGTTGTCTCCCGGCGCACCTTCCATCCCGCGCCCGAGGTGAACGATGCCCGGCCCGCCCCATGAAGCGACCCAGGAGCAGCCCCTCGCGACGGGCTCGTTCTGCATGGTCGTGACGATGTAGCCCCTGGGCGGCGCGCCGGCGGTGCTGATCACGAGATCCCTCCAGAGGTCGTTGAAGGTGCCGGTGCGGTCGTACTCCAGCTTGCAGGTATTGGCGAGCGAGATCGCCGCGTAGATGTCCGGCCTGCCATCGCCGTCCAGGTCGCCGACGGCAAAGCTGTTGGCCACCCCGTTGGTCGCCATCCTCAGCGCCGGCTCTTTCTGCAACCGCTTCTGCGCGTTCTGCAGGTAGACCTCGATGCGGGTCTCGACGCCGTCGTTGACGGAGACCAGCAGGTCGTTGCGCCCGTCGCCGTTCAGGTCAACGATCTCGGCCGCACGGAACTGCTTGAAGTCCATAGTCAACTCGGCTTCGCTGAAGCTGCCGTCCGGCTGCTGCAGGTACAGGATGCTGTCGGCCGGCTCGGAGGCCGCCACCGCGGTCCGGCACAGCAGCAGGTCGTCGAGCCCGTCTCCGTTCAAATCGCCGGTGCGGCTGCAGGTGTACAGGGTGGTGATGTTGATCGCCGGGTTGGGTAGCTCGGTGAACTTGAAGCTGCCCGAGCCGTTGTAGCGGTACAGGCGATTCACGTTGGGCTGGCCATCGTCACGAGGGATGCCGTAGACGACGCTCCAGAGCCCTTGGCTGCCGTCCGCAAACCGGAACGGCTCCAGCGCACGGTGCCGACCCGTCGGATCCTCGATCCCGGACGGCAGCAAGGCGCCCTCGATGCGGGTCATGCGGATGGACTGATCGGTCGAATCGTTGCGGTAGACCTCGTTCAGCCCGCTGCCCATCCCCTTGTCTGCGCCCAGGGTGCAGACCATGTCGATCTTGCTGTCGTCATTCAGGTGGAGGAAGCCGCACTCGTGGCGGTCCATGTTGGTCCCGTCAATGGCCCTGGTGGGCAGCGAGAACGCTTGCACGGCACTGTAGGTGCCTCTGTTGCCGCGGACAGCCTTGAACGGTCCGTCGGACGGGTCATGCCCGACCCACCAGTAGTCGATGAAGCCCACGTCGCGAAAGTCGTACGACGCGCGCCCGTAGACTTTCTTGTTGGATTCGATGAGGGTGTAGGTCGGCTGGCCTATCGTCTGTGCCAGCGCACCGGCGCAGCAGAGAAGAGCGGCTGAGGAAAATATCCACTTGCGGATGGTGTTCATGCTGGCTCCCTGTGTGAGACAAATTGACGAGAAGCGTTGTCGATGGCTTGCCTTGGCGCCCGGCTTCACTTCGGGCGCGGGCAGCGCTGCGCCTGGCCGCCGACCGGATCGGCGGCAGTGAGATGCGAAGTCGTGTTTCCTCCCTGTGGGGCAGCTACTCGAACTTCAGCGAGTAGTTGTCTCCCGGCGCACCCTCTAGCCCGCGTCCGAGGTGCACGATGCCGGGGCCGCCCCATGCGGCGAGCCACGAACAGCCCTTCTCGACCGGCTCGTTCTCCATGGTCGTGACGACGTAGCCCCTGCGCGGTGCGCCGGCGGTGCTGATGACGATGTCCTTCCAGATGTCGCTGAAAGTGCCGGTGCGGTCGTAGGCATTGCGGCAGGCCTCGCTCGGTGAGATCGCCGCGTAGATGTCGAGCCTGCTGTCGCCGTCCAGATCCCCGATCGCAAAGCTGTTGACCGGTGCGCTGGTCACGAGCCTCAGCGCCGGCGTCGGCTTGAGGCGGTTCGTGCCATCCTGCAAATAGGCCTCGATGCGGTTCTCGCGGTTCTCGGTGACGGAGACCAGCAGGTCGTTGCGTCCATCGCCATTGAGGTCGGCAATCTCGGCCGCATTGAACCGCTTGAAGGCCATCGGCAATTCGGCTTCGGTGAAGCTGCCGTCCGGGCTCTGCAGGTACAGGATGCTGTCGGCCGTGTCGAAGTTCGTCATCTCGATCCGGCACAGGAGCAGGTCGTCGAGGCCGTCTCCGTTCAGGTCGCCGGCGCGGCTGAAGGTGTACTTGGTCGTGATGTTGATCGCCGGGCTCGGCACCTCCGTGAACTTGAAGCTGCCCGAGCCGTTGTAGCGGTACAGGCGATTCATGTTCGGCTGGCCGTCGACGCGAGGAATGCCGAGCACGAGACTCCACAGGCCCTGGGAACCATCCGCGAACCTGAAAGGCACCATCGCGCGGTGGCGCCCGTACGGATCCTCGATGCCGGTGGGCAACTGGTCGCCTTCGATGCGCGTCATGCGAATGGCCTGCTCGGTCGAGTCGTTGCGGTAGACGTCGTTCGGCCCGCTGCCCAGCCCGCCGTCCGAACCCAGGGTGCAGACCATGTCGATCTTGTTGTCGTCGTTCAGGTGCAGGAAGCCGCACTCGTGGCGGTCCATGTTGGTTCCGTCAATGGCCTTGGTGGGCAGCGAGAAGGCCTGCACGGCGCTGTATTGGCCTCCGGTGCTCCGGACGGCCTCGAACGGCCCGTCGGACGGGTCGTGCCCCACCCACCAGTAGTCGATCAGGCCGATGTCGCGAAAGTCGTACGACGCGCGTCCGTACACCTTCTTGCCGGACTCGACGAGCGTGTAAGTCGGCTGGCCTATCGTCTGTGCCGGCGCACTGGCGCAGCACAGGAGCGCGGCGCAGGAGAAGATCAGTTTGCGAATGGTGTGCATGCTGGCTCCCTGTCTGAGACAAATCGAGTTCTCTCCCGGTGGCTGGCCTATTCGAACTTCAGCGAGTAGCTGTCTCCCGGTGCGCCCTCGAGCCCGCGTCCAAGGTGCACGATGCCGGGGCCGCCCCACGAGGCGAGCCAAGAGCAGCCGTTGGCGACGGGCTCGTTCTCCATGGTGGTGACGACGTAGCCACGGGGCGGTGCGCCGGCGGTGCTGATCACGAGGTCCTTCCACGTGTCGTTGAAGGTGCCGGTGCGCTCGTACTCGGCCTTGCAGGCGTTGACGAACGAGATCGCCGCGTAGATGTCCGGCTTGCCATCGCCGTCCAGGTCGCCGACGGCAAAGCTGTTGGCCACGCCGTTGACCACCATCCTCAGCGCCGGCTCTCTCTGCAGCTGCTTCCTGGCGTCCTGGAGATAAATCTCGATGCGGGCCTCGACGCCGTCGTTGACGGAGACCAGCAGGTCATTGCGCCCGTCGCCGTTCATGTCGACGATCTCGGCCGTGCGGAACCGCTTGCCAGCCATGGGCAGCTCGGCCTGGCTGAAGCTGCCGTCCGGTTGCTGCAGGTACAGGATGCTGTCGGCCGGCTCGGAGGTCTCCACTGCGGTCCGGCACAGCAGCAGGTCGTCGAGCCCGTCCGCGTTCAGATCGCCGGCGCGGCTGCAGGTGTACAGGGTCGTGATGTTGATTGCCGGGCTGGTCACCTCGGTGAACTTGAATGTGCCCGAACCGTTGTAGCGGTACAGGCGATTCACGTTCGGCTGGCCGTCGTCACGAGGGATGCCGACGACGACGCTCCAGAGCCCTTGGCTGCCGTCTGCAAACCGGAACGGCTCCAGCGCGCGGTGCCGACCACTCGGATCCTCGATCCCGGTCGGCAGCAGGGCACCCTCGATGCGGGTCATGCGGACGGCCTGCTCTGTCGAATCGTTGCGGTAGACCTCGTTCGGCCCCTCGCCCGCTCCCCTGTCTGCACCCACGGTGCAGACCATGTCTACCTTGGCGTCGCCGTTCAGGTGCAGGAAGCCGCACTCGTGGCGGTCCATGTTCGTGCCGTCGACGGCCCGGTTCGGCAGGGAGAAGGCCTGGACCGCGCTGTACCGCCCGCTGACACCGCGCAAGGCCTTGAAGGGGCCCTCGGCGTTGTCGTGCCCCACCCACCAGTAGTCGATGAGGCCGATGTTGCGGAAGTCCTGCGAAGCCCGGCCGTAGACCTTCTTGCCGGACTCGATGAGCGTGTAGGTGGGTTGGCTCACGGTCTGAGCCAATGCACTGGTGCTGCAGGCCAGCACCGCGATGGCAATGGCGGACGCTGCAGCGACTGACCTGCGATGGGTCATGGACGTCTCCCTGGTGGCATGTATCAGGCCACTCTAGGGAGCGCGAGCTCACACGACCATTCACCAAGTCGTTGGCTTGTGCCTACACGGTTTCGCCAGGATGCCGATCGCTTCGGCACCGGTAGTCGCGCATGACTCGAGCCTCGCTCGAGTCCCTGCAAGGTTCAGGCAATCCCGCGGGCTGCCTTGCGCCACTGTGCGCACGATCGGCAAGACCGTGGGCAGTCGCCGCTGCACGCGCATCGTGCCGGCAAGACAAACCGGCCGCAGCCGGCCGCAAATCGATCTGAGAGGCTGCCTTGAGGGAGGCGTCCCGCAATCACTCCGGCTTGATGCCCGCGTCCTTCACGATCTTCTTGTAGAGCTCGAACTCGTCGTTCATCAGCGCGCCGAACTCGGCCGGTGTGGAGCCCACCCGCACCACGCCGCGCTCCTTCAGCTTGGCCTCGGTGGCCGGCAGGCGCAGGAAGGCCTGGATCTCGGTCGAGAGCTTGTTGACGATGGCCGGCGGCGTGCCGGCCGGCGCCATCACGCCGTGCCATGGGTTGATCTCGAAGCCGGGCACCACCTCGCGGATGGGCGCCAGCTCGGGCGCGAAGAAGGCGCGCTCGCGGGTGCCCACGCCGAGCGCACGCAGCTTGCCGGTCTGCACATGGGGCCAGGCGGTGGTGGCGGCGTCCATCGCCACCTGCACCTGGCCGCCGAGCAGGTCGCTCATCATCGGCGCCGAGCCCTTGTAGGGCACGTGGACCATGGCGGTGCCGGACTTCTGCAGGAACAGCTCCATGCCGATGTGCAGCGACGAGCCCGAGCCCGACGAGCCGTAGGCGAGCTTGCCGGGGTTGGCCTTCAGGTAGGCGATGAACTCGGGCAGCGTCTTGGCTGCCACCTTCTCGGCGTTGACCACCAGCACCAGCGGCGTCGTGCCCACCAGCGAGACGCCGGCGAAGTCGCCCACCGGCTTGTAGGGGTAGCCGTCGGGCCGCACCGCCGGGTTGATCGCGTTGGCGGCGATGTTGCCCATGCCTATCGTGTAGCCGTCGGGGGCGGCCTTGGCGACCAGGTCCATGCCTATGCTGGAGCCGGCACCGGGCCGGTTCTCCACCACCACCGGCTGACCCCACCTGGCCTGCAGGTGCTCGGCGATCATGCGCGACATCACGTCGGCCGCGCCGCCCGGCGGCACCGGCACCACGAACTTGATGGGCTTGTTCGGGTAGGCGTCCGCCGCGCCCTGCGCAAGCACGGCGGGCACCGCAGCGAAGCCGGCCAGCAGCGCGGCGCCCGGCAGCAGCGCGAGTCGCACGCGCCAGCGCAAAGAGAGTCGGGTCATGTCGTGTCTCCGGTCGTTGTCATTTCAGGAACGCACTTTGGGCCGCAGGAATTTCCACACCGCGTCGTTGGGTGCCGTGCCCAGCCCCGGACCTTCGGGCAGGCTGAAGGCGCCTGCCGTGCAGCGCATCGTCGTCTCCACATACTGCAGGTTGCGGTCGAACACCGAGTGCTGGTACTCGTGCATGGGCGCGTTGGGCAGCGCCGCGGTGGCGTGCAGGCTGGCGGCCTGGTAGATGCCTATGCCTATGCTGGCGTGCGGGATCACCTTCATGTGGAACGCGTTGGCCATGCGGCCTATCTGCATGAACTGGCTGACCCCCGTGTGGCCCATCTCGGGCTGCACGATGGACATGGCCCGCCGCTCGAAGCGCGGCCGGTACTCGAACACCGTGCGCCACTCCTCGCCCAGCGCCAGCGGCACGCGCACGCTCGCGCCCACATGCGCCTGGCCCTCGATGTCCTCGGGCTGGCAAGGCGCTTCGACAAAGGCCGGATGGTAGGGGGCGAGCTGGTCTATCAGCTGGATGGCCTCCTGCGCGGTGAACTTCCAGTGCAGGTCGACCATCAGCTGCACCGCCGGCCCCAGGCCTTCGCGCAGCAGGCGCATCTCATCGACGATGCCGTCGAACGACACAGCGCTGTGGTACTTGAAGGCGCTGAAGCCCTTGGCGACGAACTCGCGCGCCAGCGCCAGCCTGGCCTCCAGCGTCGCGCCCGGCAGGCCGGAGACGTAGGCCGGGATGCGCTGCAGGCGCTGGCCGCCCAGCAGCTTGACCAGCGGCTGGCCGAGCAGCTTGCCGAACAAGTCCCACACGGCGATATCGACGCCGGCAATCGAATCCACATAGAAGCCGCCGAAGAAGCCGCGCACCCGCATCAGGTCGTAGAGGTCTTCCTGTATCACCACCGCGTCGCGCGGGTCGCGGCCGACGATGACCGGGCCGATCACGTCGTCGATGATGCTGGTGACGGCGTCCGGCGCGACGATGCCGTAGGTCTCGCCCCAGCCCACCGTGCCGTCGTCGGCGGTGAGCTTGATCAGCACCGACATGTCGGTGGAGGGGTAGATCGCGCGGTTGCCCTGGCGTATCAGGTAGCCGCGCTCGTTGATGCGCTCGCCGGGGCCCAGCGGCCCGAGGTAGGGCGTGTCGCGCGGCAGCGAGACGATGAAGGTCTCGACCTGGGCAATCTTGGGGAAGGCCGTCATGGCTGTGCGGGCCTTAGGCGAACACGCTGTCCGGCAGCATCAGGTCGGCGATGTCCGCCAGAAAGGCATCGACATCGGCCGCGTCCAGCGCGTCCATCAGCGGCCCCGGCATGCGCTGCTTGACGCAGCGGATCAGGCCGCGCTGCTGCAGCACGTACTTGGTCAGCGACCAGCGGAACACCGCCTGCACGTTGAGCACCGGCAGCATGCGGGTGAAGAGCGCACGCACACGGGCCTCGTCGCCCGCGCGATGGGCGGCGAAGAGCGCCACGTGCACCTCGGCCAGCTCGATCGCCGGCATGGTGCCGGCCGCGCCGCGGCGCAGCTCGTCGGTGATGTAGCGCCCGCCCGCACCGCCGAAGACGGCCAGCAGGCTGGGCGGCGCGCGCTCCAGCAGCCCGCTCAGGCGCTGGCCGCTGGGCAGCGCCTCTTCCTTGACATAGCGCACCGCCGGCACCGCCGCCAGGATCTCGACCAGCACCGCGGCGTCCAGCCCGGCCCCCACCGGCGGCGGCACGTTCTGCAGCATCAGCGCGCTGCCCGGCACGGCGGCCGCCACCTCGCCGAAGTAGGCGATCTGCTGCGCGGCCGTGCCGCGGTCGGCCGGCGCCGCGAGCATCAGCGCCGCCGCGCCACCCGCCACGGCGGCTTGCGCCAGCGCCACTGTGGTGGCGGGCTGCGTGCTGGAGACGCCGGCGACCACCGGCACCCGGCCCGCCACCTCCTCCAGCACCCGCCGGGTGAGGTCCAGGCGCTCCGGCGGCGTGAGCTGGCCGACCTCGCTGGCGACACCGGGGTAGGTGATGCCATCGACGCCGCAGCGCAGCAGGTAGCGCACGAGCCGGCGCAAGGCCACGGTGTCGGGCTGGCCGGCCTCGTCGAAGGGCGTGGGCAGCACGGGGAAAACGCCTTGCAGCGGCGGGGAGGCAAGTGAATCGGGCATCGTGATTCTGGAATTTGTTCCATTGATCGGAACTTATGATCGCCGATTGTGGCGACCACCGTGTCCGGCCTCATCGGTACATACACCTAACGACAGCGCCGCCTACAATCCGCGCGCCGGCCGCCAGCGCCGGTATGTTCCAACAGCCGGAACCAGCATCACCCTTGTTTCGCACCGCCACGATGAGCCCTCTCGCGCCGCCGCCAGACACCGCCGCTTCGCCCGCCGGCCTGGGCGTGCTGGAAAAAGCCATGGGCCTGCTCAACATCGTCTCGGCGACCCGCGCGCCCATGACCTTCACCGAGCTGCAGCGCGCCTCGGCGCTGCCCAAGGCCACCCTGCACCGCATCCTCGCGACGCTGATGCGCGAGGGCCTGCTGCGCCACGACACGGCGCACAAGACTTTCCAGCTCGGCTTCCGGCTGCTGGAGCTGGCGCACGAGGTGTGGAGCGACTTCGACCTGCGCGTGGCGGCGCAGGACGAGCTGGTGCGGCTGCGCGACAGCCTGGGCGAGGCGGTGCAGCTCGCGGTGCTGGACGGCACGCAGGTGGTGATCGTGGCCAGCGAGGAGTCGGGCCGCTACGCCCGCACCGCCACCGACGTGGGGTTGCGCCTGCCGCTGCACGCGAGCGCAGCCGGCAAGGTCATCGCCGCCTACCTCGACCCGGTGCGGCAGCAGGCCCTGATGGCCTCGCTGCCGCTCACCGCCTTCACGCCGCGCA
>DATHWJ010000034.1:0-1806 GCA_035460745.1 Ideonella sp.
GGCCGCAAACCCGAGGCCCCGGACGTGCTGCCATGATCCTAGATCCGGCAGTTGACCGCTTCCCACCGCAGGCCACACCGCTTGAGTGCTCGCTGTTCTGCCCACGACGACCCTCACCGCCTGGGTGGGAGCGCTACACACCCGATTGGGCCGCGCTACGGCACGCTGGCCGCGTTGCTCGCCTTGCAGGCCGCGCCGGGCCAGGAGGCCCGGCCCCTCGCCAGGCACGGACAGTCCTCAGGACTGTCCGTGTCCGGGCTCGGCCTCGCGGGCAGGAGCCCGCAGCGTTGTCGCGCCTTGCCAGCGCACCGCATCGCAGCCCACTCGGGCGCGTCCAACTGCCGGATCTAGGATGATGAACCGGCCTGCCTCGCCTCCGACGAGCACCCCGGCGGCCTTGCGCCGGCACCGTGCGCAGGTGGCCACGCAACTGCTGGCCGAGGCGCCGCAGGTGGCCGCCGCGCTCGACTGGGCCGCGCTGGGCCAGGCACCGGATTGGATGGCCCTGGCCGGCGATGCCCGGCAGCTCTTCGTGCGCCGCGTGGGTTCGGTGATGCTGGCGCCCGCGCTGCGCCTGTGGATCGCGGCCACACCGGTGGCCGCCGCCCGCGCGGCGCTGGGTGCCTCGTGGTGGCGGCAACTGCTGCAACGCGACGGCTGGCCGGCGATGCCTGCCCAGGCGGCCGCCTGGCCGGCCGATACCGCGCTGGACGAAGCGGGGGTGTCCGGCCTGCTGCACGGCGCCGGCGCGGCGGTGCTGCTGGCCACCTTGCCGCACGGTGCGCTGCGCCATGCCGCCAGCCAGTGGCTGGCGCCGGTCGCGGCGCTGCTGATGCCGGCGCCGGCGGCGCACACCTTGCTGGCGCTGGCGGTGCAGATGCACATCGAGGACGGCCCGCCCGAGGCCGCCGCGGCTGAAGCTACCCAGGCCGGGGGGGCCGCATGAGTTTTCTGCTCTGGCATGCCGGCAGCGTGGGGCTGGCCGGCGACCGCCGGGTCCTGCGTGCCGGCGAGGTGGCGCCGCTGGCGCATGCGCTGGCGCTGATCGAACGCGTGGAGGCCTTGTCGGCCCGCACCGCCGAGCAGCAGCGGGCTGCCGAAGCGGCGGGGCGCGAGGCCGGCCTGGCGATGGGCGCCGAGGCCGCGCGGCAAGCCGCGCAGGCGGCGCTGGCCGACGAGCTGGCGCGGCTGGCCCGGCGTGCCCAGGCCGATCGTGAGCGGGCCCAGCGCGACGTGGCGCAGCTGGCGCTGGAGGTGGCCCGCAGGCTGGTGGGCGAGTTGCCGGCGCCCGAGCGCCTGGCCGGGCTCGCGGCGCAGGCGGCGCGCGAGCTGCTGCCGGCGCGCACCTGGCGCCTGAGCGTGCACCCTTCACAGGTCGCGCCGCTGCAGGCGCGGCTGCGCCAGCTCGATCCGCAGGACCGCACCGGGCTGGGCGGGGCCGAGGTCTGCGCCGACGCCAGCTTGCCGGCCGAAGTCTGCCGGCTGGAGACCGACCTGGGCAGCGCGCTGGCGGGCCTGGACGACCACCTGCAGCGCCTGGCCCGGGCCTGGGCCGTGAACTGGCCGCCGGAGGCCGTTGCATGAGCACGACCTTGCCCCACCGGAACCGCCAGGCCGAAGCCGCTGCCGAGCCTGTTGCGGACCTCGTGGACGAAGCTGTGGCCGCCGGAGCCGGCAGCGCGGCCGGCGCGCTGCTGCGCCGCCTGCACACCACGCCCACGGTGGCGGCGCAGGGGCGGGTGGTGCAGGCGGTCGGGACCACCTTGCGCGCCACCGGCCTGCGCGCGCGCATCGGCCAGACCTGCC
>DATHWJ010000035.1:0-1874 GCA_035460745.1 Ideonella sp.
GGTGCTGATGGACGAGCCGCTGGGCGCGCTCGACAAGCAGCTGCGCGAGCACATGCAGATCGAGCTGAAGGAACTGCACCGCCAACTCGGCGTGACCTTCGTCTACGTGACGCACGACCAGGGCGAGGCGCTCACCATGAGCGACCGCGTGGCCGTGTTCAACGACGGCGCGATCCAGCAGATCGACGTCGTCGAGCGCATGTACGAGGCGCCGGCCAACCGCTTCGTGGCCGGCTTCATCGGCGACAGCGCCACGCTACGCGGCACGGTGCGCGCCGCGCAGGTCGACAACGACAGCGACCGCTGCGGCATCGTGCTCACCGACGGACGCGTGCTGACCGGCCTCAACATCAACGGTGCGAAGGTCGGCGCGCAGGTCGAGGCCTGCATCCGCCCCGAGCGCATCGCAGTGCACACCGAAGCGCCCAGCGAGCGCGGCAACGTGCTGCAGGCCGAGGTGCGCAACCTGATCTATTTCGGCGACCACCTGAGGCTGCTGTGCCACGTCGGCGAAGGCCAGGCCCTCGCCACCGTGAAGCTGCCGCTGTCGGCGCCCCAGGTGCCGCAGGTCGGCAGCGCGGTGTGGCTTGAACTGGCGCCCGAGCTGACGCGCATTTACGCTTGATCCCCCGCAAGAAGTTTCCCAACCTAGGAGAAGTTGACACCATGAACAAGAGCATCCTGGCCGCGCTGCTGGTGGCCGCGAGTTCGCTGCCCGCCCTGGCGCAGCAGCAGATCACCGTCGTGAACTTCGGCGGCGCAAACGCCAATGCACAGAAGAAGGCCTACTACGAGCCCTTCGAGAAGACCGGCACCAAGGTCGTCGCGGTCGAATACAACGGCGAGCAGGCCAAGATCAAGGCCATGGTCGAGACCAAGAAGGTCACCTGGGACGTGGTCGAGGTCGAGTCGCCCGACGTGGCGCGCGGCTGCGACGAAGGCCTGTTCGAGAAGCTCGACTACAGCAAGATCGGCAACAAGGCCGACTTCAACCCCGCGGCCGTCACCGAATGCGGCATCGGCGTCTTCGTGTGGTCGACCGTGATGGCCTACAACGGCGACAAGCTGAAAGACGGCCCCAAGACCTGGGCCGATTTCTGGGACACCAAGAAATTCCCTGGCAAGCGCGGCATGCGCAAGGGAGCCCGCTACAACCTCGAATTCGCGTTGATGGCCGACGGCGTCAAGCCCGCCGACGTCTACAAGGTGCTGGCCACCAAAGACGGTGCCGCCCGCGCGTTCAAGAAGCTGACAGAACTCAAGCCCAACATCCAGTGGTGGGAAGCCGGCGCGCAGCCGCCGCAGTTCCTGGTCGCTGGCGACGTGGTGATGACGACCGTCTACAACGGCCGCATCGACGCCGCCAATCGCGAAGGCAAGAACCTCAAGATCACCTGGATCGGCGGCATCTACGACCTCGACTACTGGGTCATCCCGAAGGGCGCACCCAACAAGGATGCTTCGCTGAAGTTCATCGCCTTCGCCAGCACCGCCGATGCGCAAGCCGAGTACGCCAAGAACATCGCCTACGGCCCGACCAACAACAAGGCGCTGGCCAAGCTCGACGCCAAAGTGCTCGACAACCTGCCGACCTCGCCGACCAACGCGAAAGAGGCGCTGCAGATGAACCTCAAGTTCTGGGCCGACCAGGGCGAGGATCTGGAGAAGCGCTTCGCTTCGTGGGCAACCAACTGACCTGAAACCGAGCCAAGAGAAGCGAGGCTTCACCATGACCACTGCAAGCCTCGCCCTCCCCGGCATCGCCGACCCGCTGGCGCTCCGCCTCCAGCTGGCGCACGCCGATCTGCTCCGCAAATGGCGCGCGTTCTCGCTAACGCTGCCCCTACTGATCTTCCTGCTTCTGACCTTTCTGG
>DATHWJ010000036.1:0-33581 GCA_035460745.1 Ideonella sp.
TGCGGCGGCGAACCGCGCCGGGGCGGTCGATGGCGGCCGAGCTGGCCGCGCTGCGCGAGCCGTAGACGAACTCCGGCTGCTTGTTCGCGCCGCGGTAGAGACCGAAGAAGTCGTAGCGGGTGTCGTGCACGATCAGGTTCAGCTTGTCGCCGGCCACGAAGAGGCGCGCCGTCACGGCCATCGGCATGGAGAGCAGGCCGCCGCCGCGGCGGTTGCTGCTGACCACCAGCACATCCTCGCGCGGCCCGGCCACCTGCAGCGCTTCGGAGATCGGCTCCAGCAACTCGTCGAGTTCCTCGCGCCCGAACAGCGCCTCGCCGTTGCCCGGGCCGGGCACGCGCACCTGGTTGAGCAGGTCGCGCACGAGGTTGGTGGAGAGGTTGACCGGCTGGCTGTTGGCCGCCGCGCCGCTCTCGGCCGGCACCACGCGCACGCCGGTGAACTCCGAGACATGCCAGGTCCGGCGGCGCGAATCCGGGGCCTGCTTGGTCGACGCCTCCTTGGAGCTGCCGAACAGGAAGTCCAGCACGCCCGCCGGCGCGCCCGCGGCCACACAGAGCAGGCAGGCCGCCACGGCCACCTGGCGCGCGGCGCCCGCGGCTTGCGCGATCGATCGCATGATTCACTCCTCTTGGTTTGGGAAAAAGGTCGGCAGACGGCAAGGCGGCAGCGCCGGCCCGCGTCGCGGCGGATGGCATTGTGCGGTGCGGCGAAAAGCCAGCGATCAGGGAGAACGTGGGGTGCGCCCGCACGTAGTCGCACTACACAGGCCCCTCCATATCAGTGAAACCGCTGAGGCGAGTTTAGTGAACGAACGCAACTCGCCCGGCGATTCGCGGCGAATTCGCAACACAGGAGGAAAACCCGCGTTGTTGGCGCTGTAGTCGCTGCATAGAGTCCCTGCCGGCAGAGTATGTAGTTCCACTACACAGCGGGTGGGTCGCAGGCAGGTGTGTGCAGCCCAAGAGGTTGCACGGCATTGGCGGGCAGGGGGCAATCCAAACACCCGGTGCAGTCGACTCCAGCTGCCGATTCGTCGTGGCCGTTTCCGCCTCGACGACGGAGAGGACCATTGGCAGCAGCGAAACCGCTGGCGAAACGAAACAACCCAGGAGATCCCACATGAAACTGAAGAACACCGTGCTGGCAGCAGCAGCCCTGCTGAGCCTGGCCACGGCCGCGCAAGCCGTCGAATTCGGCGGCTACTTCCGCGCCGGCCCCGGCTCCAAAGGCGCCAACAAGTGCTACGGCGCCCCGCTGGAAGGCGGCACCTACCGTCTCGGCAACGAGTGCAACACCTATGGCGAGTTCCAGCTCAGCCAGGGCGGCAAGGCCGGCGGCGTGGACTACAAGGCCACGCTGATGACCAACTTCTTCAAGCCGGGCAGCGACATCGGCGACGGCAAGACCGAGGTCAAGGTCAACCAGATCTACGCCGAAGGCAAGGGCTTCGACATCGCGCCCAACCAGACCTTCTGGGTCGGCCGCCGCTTCTACGGCCGCGCCGACGTGCACATGGTCGACACCTTCTACGTCAACATGACCGGCAGCGGTGCCGGTGTCGACGGCATCGACCTGGGCGGCGCCCTGTTGAACCTGGCGGTGTTCCGCACCTCGGAGTTCGACGACGACAACCAGCCCGTCGACCTGCGCGGCACGCGCTTGAACGCCGACCTGCAGGGCCTGGTCACCAACCCGGGCGGCAAGCTGCGCATCACCGGCACCTTCACCGACTTCAAGGGCACGGAAGGCACCTCCGGCTTTGGCCTGAGCCTGCAGCACAACCAGCAGGGCGTGCTGGGCGGCGAGAACACCCTGTGGCTGCAATACGCCCAGGGCTCGGCCTATCTGAGCGGCAACTTCGGCGGCGGCACCGACGACTCCGACATGAAGCGCTGGCGCCTGATCGAAAGCATCACCTGGGTCACCGGCCCGTTGACCGGCCAGGCCCAGTTGCTGGTTGGCAAGCAAGGCGTCAAGGGCGAAAAGGAAGCCTTCAGCTCCATCGGCGGCCGCGTGGCCTACGCCTTCACCAAGAACTTCAAGCTGCAGGGCGAGCTCGGCTTCTCGCGCATGAAGCCGGACGGCGGCGATGCACAGCAGGTCACCAAGTTCACGATCGCGCCGACGCTGACCGTGGGCCCGAACTACTACGACCGCCCCGAACTGCGCCTGTACTACACGCGCGGCCAGTGGAACGAAGCGTACCGCCTCCAGAACCCGCAGTACGGCGGCGACAAGAGCGGCAACAGCTTCGGTATCCAGGTCGAAACCTGGTTCTGATCGGGCTGGGCCGGCCGCAACGCCGGCCCTGCTGAGCGCCCGGCACGGCGCCCTGAACAACGCCCGTATCGTCCCCGATGCGGGCGTTGTGCTTTCCAGCTTGCAGGCTTCTCACCCCCTCATTTCGACGACCCCTCTTCCGGGAGCTCCCAGATGACGAACCGCCCACGCTCGCTTCTCCGCGCCGCCACCTTCGCCGCCTTGTGCGCGATGGCGGCCGGCCCCAGCTTCGCCGCCCCGCCCGAGGGCATGGTGACGATCAACTACAACCGCTGCGACGCCAGGTACAACTGGGGCCTTCACATCTTCCAGCGCGGCCCCGGCGGCCCGGCGGTGCCGGGCGTGAGCTGGGCCAACCCGATGGACCCGACGGGCAGCAACGACTTCGGCGCCTACTGGAACGTCAAGCTGGCCGACTTCCCCGAGGGCAAGGTCAACTACATCATCCACCGCGGCGACAACAAGGACCAGGGCGGCAAGGACATGCAGTTCGACGGCAACGCGGTGAAGGAGATCTGGGTCAACAGCGGCGACCCGGCGATCTACACCTCGATGGACGAGGCCAAAAAGGCGCGCGAAGCCCAGCCCTGCAAGTGAGGTGAGTGCGCCGGCGCCTCGGCCGAGCGCCGGGGTACCCCATTGCTTCAGCCGACCGTCTCGAAGAAGAACAGCTGCACCAGCCGCCCGTCCTGCGGCGTGCTGCCGAAGACGTCGCTGATCGAGTGGAAGAAGTCGCTGCGGTAGACGACCAGGCGGTTGGCGCGCATCGGCACCTCGAACAGCGGCTCCCAGCCGGCCCGGCCCGCCTTGAGGGCCTCGAACGGCAGCTTCTGCGTGGCCTTCAGGGCGCGGCGCTGGAAGTCGAGTGCCGAGCTGAAACCCTGTGCCCTCAGTTCGTCCGCACTCGGCCGGCGCGACCAGCCGGTGGCCTTGTGGCGCCAGAAGCTGGTGCCGCCCCGGCACTGCGCCGGCTCGTTCAGGTAAAGCACGCCGGCGTGGTGGCGCAGGCTCTCGGTGGCCGGCTGGTCGACGTGGATGTCGGCCCGCGCCGAGGAGCCGGCATCGCTCAGGCGAAAGGCGCCGTTGTCGGGCGAGCTCCACTTGATGGTCCGGCCCAGCAGCGTCGCGATGCGCTGCATCAGCGCATCGCAGGCCTGCCCGTCGGTCTGCACGCCGGGGAAGTTCTGCTCGGCGTACTGCACCGCGTGGTAGCGCTGGGCCAGGGCCTGGGCGCGGTAGCTGTCGAAGTCGTCGAGCAGGCCGTCGATGACGCGCAGGTTCATCTCGGCGGCGTGGGGTGCGGCGGCGGCGAGATCGCCGGGCAGGCTGGGTGGTTCAGCCGGGGGGGTGCCGGCGGGCAGCGCGTGGCCCATCCGGTACTCGGGGGCCAGGGCGGGCCACAGCGCGAGCAGGCTGCCTTGTTCACGCTCGGCGTGCGCCAGCTCGTCGAGTTCGAAGAGCAGCT
The DNA here is from genome assembly GCA_035460745.1 of Ideonella sp. GTDB lineage: Bacteria > Pseudomonadota > Gammaproteobacteria > Burkholderiales > Burkholderiaceae_C > Ideonella. The sequence continues at coordinate 3,749 of DATHWJ010000036.1, forward strand.
CGACGCGCAAGCGCCGCGCGGCCTGGTTCGTGGCGCCGGCGCCGTCGCACAGCCGCGAGACCGCGGCCAGCGCGTCGCGCACGCGGCCTCGTTCGCGCAAGGCCTCGGCATGGGCCAGCACGGTGGCCACGTCGCGCGGCGCGAGCTCCGCCGCGCGGGCCAGCAAGTCGAACGACTGCGACCGGTCCGAGCGCTGCAAGGCCTGCGACAGCGTGAACAGGAAATGCGGATTGGCCGGCTCGGCCGCCAGCGCGCGCTGCATCATCGCGATGCCCATCGCCGGCTGGCCGAGCTGGCACATCGCCATGCCCCAGCCGTGGGTGGCTTCTGGCTGGCCAGGATGGGCTGTGAGCAGCTTCTGGTAGAGGTTGGCGGCATCGGCCCAGCGGCCGGCTTGCAGGGCGCTGCGGGCGGTTTGCGCGGCCTGTATGGAGGCGCTTCGCGCGGGATCTTTGGCGGACATGCGGCGATTGTCGGATGCGGCGCCGTTCGGGGCTCTGGCAGAAAAAATAATGGGGTCAGAGTCAATTTCCGCCGGGGAAACTCGTACTGACAACAGAGGCGGTGCCGGCGGAAATTGACTCTGACCCCATTATTTTTTAGAGCGCTTCGAGCAGCACCACGCCGCGCGGGTCCGGGGAGACGTCGGCGGTGCCGGCGGCGACCACGACGGTGGCGCCGGTGTAGGCATCGCGCAGCTTGGCGCCGTCGTCGAAGACGCCCTTGACGGGCAGCTTGACCGGGCCGGTGGCGCCGAGGGCGATCACGACCTTGTCGGTGGGGGTGACGCGGCTGAAGACGTAGGGCTGGCCTGCGCTGCCGTCCGCGAGCCGGCTGTGCACGCCGCGGGCCAGCGCGACGTGGCGGGCGCGGAACTGGCCCAGCTTGCGCCAGTGCGCCAGCAGCGCGGGGTCGGCGCTGCTCCAGTTCATGTCGGAGCGGGTGGCCTGCTGCTTGTCGCCCGAGGGTGCCGGGCCATCGGGGCGGGCGGTTTCGTCGCCGTAGTAGATCTGCACGCCGCCGGGGGCCAGCAGCAGCGCGTTGGCGCCGTCGAAGAGCTTGCTGCGGTTGAACAGGGCCGTGTCGTGCGACGAGAGGTAGCTCAGCAGGTTGTGGGTGGCCGGCGCGGCCAGCAGCTTGGCGTAGTCGAAGTACAGCTTGTCCAGATCGGCCGGGCCGGTGACGCGGCCGACGCGCTCCTGGAAGTCGAAGTTGATCATGTTGTCGAAGCCGGCCTCGAAGAAGCGCGTGCGCTCTATGCCGTGGCCCCAGAACTCGCCGGTCATCCAGAAGGGCGCATCGTCCATCTTGGCGGCCGGGTTGGCGGCCTTCCAGGCTGCCAGCGCCTCGCTGCCGCCTTTCTTCAAGGCCGCCCACGACGCGGGCTCGACGTGCTTGACGGTGTCGCAGCGGAAGCCGTCGATGCCGAACTCGCGCACCCAGCGGCTCAGCCAGTGGACGAGGTAGCCGCGTACGGGGGTGTCGGGCAAGGCGACCGCTTTCGTATCGGCCTTGGCCTTCAGCAGCGGGGGCAGGCCCACCGGCTTGTCGGCCTCGGTCTTGAAATCGGGCAGGTAGGCGAGCTGCGAGGTGAGGTCGTCGCGCCCGCCTTCGGTGTAGCCGCGCAGGCCGGAGCGTATCCAGTCCGGCCCCCACCAGTCGAGCCAGGCGGGGTCGTTGTAGTCGATGTAGCTGTGGTAGTCGCGCAGCGTGGCGGCTTCGAAGCCCTTCCACAGCACGCCCTGCTTCTTGTCGGTGGCAGGCTGTTTGAGGTACTCGGAGAGGGTCTGGATGTCGCCGTAGCCGGGGTGGTTCATCACCACGTCGAACAGCACGCGGATGCCCTGGGCATGGGCCGCGGCGACGAAGGCGCGCAGCTCGTCTTCGCTGCCCATGTTGGCGTCCAGCCGGGTGTAGTCCAGTGCGTAATAGCCGTGGTAGGCGTAGTGCTTGAACTCCTTGTTGCCGCCGACCACCCAGCCGTGGATCTGCTCGTAAGGCGCGGTGATCCAGATCGCGTTGACGCCGAGCTCCTTGAACCAGCCCTCCTTCAGCTTCTGCGTCAGCCCGGCGAGGTCGCCGCCGTGGAAGGTGGCGATGTCGTCGGCCGGCTTGGCCTCGCGCTGGCGGCCGTAGCTGTGGTCGTTGGCGGTGTTGCCGTTGACGAAGCGGTCGGTAACGACGAAGTAGACGATGGGGTTGTCGTTGAAGCTGCCGGGCACCCCCATCTGTGCCTCGGCAGGCACCGCCAGGGCCATCACGACAGCGCCCCACAGCGCACTCAACGTCTTGCGACCTCTCATCAATAGCTCTCCCGCTTCAGCATCACGACTCGCCCAGCCCAGCGGCCACCGCGGATCCGGCTCTGCCGGTCCGCCAGTGGCGCCCCCTTGAGGGGGAGCGGCGAAGCCGCTTCGGGGGTGGGCCCATTCATCCCTTGACGCCGCCGGCGGTCAAGCCCGAGACGATCCAGCGCTGCGCAAACAGGAACACCAGCGTGATCGGCAGCCCCGACAGCACGGCCGCCGCGGCGAAGTCGCCCCACAGGTACTTCTGGTCGTAGAGGTAGTACTTGGAGCCCACCGCCAGCGTCAGGTTGGACTCCTGGCGCAGCAGGATGGAGGCGACCGGGTACTCCTGGATGTTGCCGATGAAGGCCAGCACGAAGACCGTCATCAGGATGGGCACGGCCATGGGCAGCAGCACCAGGCGGAAGGCCTGCCAGTGGGTCGCGCCGTCGACCTTGGCGCACTCCTCGATCTCGACCGGGATGGAGTCGAAGTAGCCGCGTATGGTCCAGATGTGCATCGCGACGCCGCCCAGGTAGGCCAGCACCACGCCGGCATGCGTCTCAATGCCCAGCCACGGCAGGTAGCTGCCCAGCGTCTCGAAGATCGCGTAGATCGCCACCAGCGCCAGCACGGCCGGGAACATCTGCAGCAGCAGCATGCTGTTCAGGATGGCGCCCTTGTAGCGGAACTTCAGCCTCGCGAAGGCATAGGCCGCGGTGGTCGAGATCGCGACGATCAGGAAGGACGAGATCACCGCGATCTTGATCGAGTTCCACAGCCAGCGCAGCACCGGGAACGGCGGCTGCACCAGGCTGCCGTCGGCGGCCTGGTAGGAGAAGCCCAGCGCGAGCTTCCAGTGCTCGAAGCTGATGTCGGTGGGGATCAGGCTGCCGGTCGCGAAATTGCCGGGCCGCAGCGAGATCGAGATGATGGCCAGCAGCGGGAACACCATGATGGCGATCAGCACCCACAGGAAGACGTGGGCGGCGATCACGCGTTTGCGCTGCTTCTTGCCGGTGACGATGGCCATCAGAGGGTTCCCTTCAGCGTGGCTTCAGCGCTTGTCTTCGTTGACCTTGGCCAGCCGCAGGTTGGCCATCGAGAGCATCGCGATCAGGAAGAAGATCACCGTCGAGATGGCCGCCGCGAGGCCGAAGTTCTGGCCCGAGTCCTGGAAGGCGATGCGGTAGGTGTACGAGACCAGGATGTCGGTGGTGCCGGCCGGCACCTTGGTGCCGAGGAAGTCGGGCCGGCCGTTGGTCAGCAGCGCGATCAGCACGAAGTTGTTGAAGTTGAACGCGAAGGACGCGATCAGCAGCGGCGTCAGCGGCCGGATGATCTGCGGCAGCGTGATCTTCAGCAGGTTGTCGATGGGCCCGGCGCCGGCGATCGCCGAGGCCTCGTAGAGGTCGGCCGGGATGGCCTTGATCAGCGCCGTGCTGAGCACCATGATGTAGGGGTAGCCCAGCCAGGTGTTGACCAGCACGATCATCACCTTGGCCAGGGTCGGGTCGGCGAACCAGGCGGGCCGCAAGCCCAGCACCGTGCCCAGGATCTGGTTGATCTCGCCGAAGTTCTGGTTGAACAAGCCCTTGAAGACCAGGATGGAGATGAAAGCCGGCACCGCGTACGGCAGGAACAGCAAGGTGCGGTAGACGCCGCGAAAGCGCAGCGCCTCCCAGTTGAGCAGCACCGCGAGCACGAAGCCGACCAGCAGCGTGCAGACCACCGTCAGCCCGGCGAAGGCCACGGTCCACAAGAAGATCGCGAAGAACGGCCCGCGGAAATCGGGGTCGTTGATCATGCGGGCGTAATTGCCGAAGCCGATGCCCACCTTGTAGCCCGGCTGCACCCGATCGACCTTGCCGCCTTGCTGGGTCTCGTAGAAACCGGTCTCGGGGTTGGGCTGGAAGACCTTGCTCGACTGCGTTTGCGTCAGCGAGCCGTCGGCATTGCGCTGCCAGACCGGCTGCAGCGGCGAAAATTCGCGCACGCCCGCGTAGCTCAGCAGATTGCCGCCTGGCAGGCGCAGTTTGAGCTGAGCCAGCGCCGCGCGGTGCTTGAGCACATCGGACAAGGGCAGCGCCTCGGCGGGCGTGAAACCGCTGTCCTTCAGCGGCGCCAGCGCCAGGTCGGCCGGCGGCGATGCACCGCCGAGCAAGGCCAGCGGCGGCGAGACGAAACTGCGCGCGCGCAACTCGGCGAGCTTGGCCGGGTCTTCTTCGTCCTCTTCTTCGTGGTGCGGCGCGAGCACGACGCGGAACTCCGCGCCGTCGCCGTGCAGCGTGAAGCCGTAGCCCTCGCCCTCGGCCGCCGCGGTCTGCTCCAGCAGGTAGGCGGTGGCGCGCTCGAAGCTCAGCAGGTTGCTCGACGAATAGTTCGTGAAGCCGATCTGCACCGTGTAGAAGAGCGGGAAGGCGACGAACACCGCCATGCCGACCAGGCCGGGAAACAGGTAGCGGTAGGCGAAGCCGATGTTGGAGAGATAGACCACGAAGCCGATGGCCACCAGCCCCAGCGCGGCCGCCGCCAGCACCGGCTGCCCGCTGGCGTAGAGGCGGAACACCATCCACAGCGCCGCCACGGCCACGCCCAGCGTGACCGGCCACTTCAGCGGGCGGCCCCAGTCCATCCCTTGTGCCACCGGCTTCGTCCGCGCCAAGGCTTATTTGCCCTGCATGCGCGCCGCGGCGGCGTCCAGCGCCTCCTTGGGCGACTGGCGGCCGTTGCTGATGTTCTCCAGCGCCGAGGCCATGGACGACCAGAACTTGCCCATCTCCGGGATGTTGGGCATGGGCTCGCCGCGGCGGGCGTTCTCCATCGTGGCCTTGATGTTGGCGTTCTCAGAGAGCTCCTTGAACAGCGCCTTGTTGGCCGGCGTGCCCAGCGGCACGTCGGCGTTGATCATCTTCAGGCCCTCGACGCTGAGCACGCTGCCCTCCAGGAACTCCTTGGCCACGTCCTTGCTCTTGCTCGGCGCGGCGATCATGCAGCCCAGCACGCCGACGAAGGGCTTGGCGGGCTTGCCGGCCACGTCGGGGATGGGCGCGACGCCGAAGTCGATGTTGCTCTTCTTCGCGTTGTCCCATGCCCAGGGGCCGGAGATCATCATCGCGATGTCGCCCTTGTTGAAGGCGGCCTCCATCTCGGAGTAGCCCGAGCCCTTGGGCATCTGGCCGTTCTTGATCAGGTTGGCGAGCAGGTCGGCGCCCTTGACCGCGCCGGGCGAGTTGACGCCGACCTTGGCCGGATCGAAGTCGCCGGCGGCGTCGCGGCCGAACACATAGCCGCCACCGGCGGCCAGCAGCGGCCAGGTGAAGTAGGTGTTGTTGTAGTCCCAGAGGATGGCCTTCTTGCCCTTGGCCGAGAGCTCCTTGTCGAGCTTGACCACGTCGTCGAAGCTCTTGGGCGCGGTCTTGACCAGCGCCTTGTTGTAGATCAGGCCGATGGCCTCGACCGACAGCGGGTAGCCCCAGGTCTTGCCCTGGTAGCCGAAGGCTTTCCACGCGGTGTCTTCGACCGCGTCGCGCGTCTTCTTGGACGGCGAGACCGGCACGATCAGGCCGGACTTGGCCCACTCGCCCATGCGGTCGTGCGGCCAGCAGAAGATGTCCGGGCCCTTGCCGGCGGCCGCCGCCTGCGAGAACTTGCCGGGCGCGTCTTCCGGGTGCTCGACCACCACCGGCACGCCGGCCTTCTTGGCGAAGGCGTCGCCCACTTTCTGCAGGCCGTTGAAGCCCTTGTCGCCGTTGATCCAGACCAGCAGCTTGCCGCTCTCCTGGGCGCTGGCCACGCCGGCAAAACCGAAAGCGGCGGTGGTCGCGGCCGCCAGGGCCAGGGGTTTGAATAGCTTGTTGGTGAGCATGCTGTTGTCTCCAGTGAAAAAGAAGCGGGGTGGGGGCGATGGGCCGCAGCGGCCCCGGGGAGCGAGGATCAGGCCGCGCGGCGCGGCATCTCGTAGTGCCGCCGGTAGGCCTGGCCGGCGGCGTCGAACAGGTGGCAGCAGTCGGCCGGCAAACCCAGCGTGAGCTGGTCGCCGGCGTGCACGGTGGAGTGGCCGGCGAAGTCGCAGGTCAGGGTCTCCTCGACGCCGGGGTAGGTGAAATAGGCGTTGGTGGTGCTGCCCAGCGACTCGACGAAGGTCACCGCCGCCTGGATCAGGTTGTTCTCGGCGCCGAGCCGGAAGTGCTCGGGCCGGATGCCCAGCGTGACGGCGTCGCCCGGCTTGGCGGCCGCCGCCTCGACCTCGCAGAAGATCTGCGCACCCGACGGCAGCCGCACCGTGGCGCCGCCGGCGCCGCCCTCGACCACCTGCGCCTCGATGAAGTTCATCTTGGGCGAGCCGATGAAGCCGGCGACGAAGACATTGCGCGGGTGCTCGTAGAGCTCCAGCGGCGTGCCCACCTGCTCGATGCGGCCGGCCGAGAGCACCACGATGCGGCTGGCCAGCGTCATCGCCTCGACCTGGTCGTGGGTGACGTAGACCATGGTCGACTTCAGCTCCTCGTGCAGCTTGGCGAACTCGTAGCGCATGCGCACGCGCAGCGCGGCGTCGAGGTTGGAGAGCGGCTCGTCGAACAGGAAGACCTCGGGCTTGCGCACGATGGCGCGGCCTATCGCCACCCGCTGGCGCTGGCCGCCCGACAAGGCCTTGGGCTTGCGGTCCAGCAGGTGCTCGATGTGCAGGATGCGGGCGGCGTTCTGCACCGCGCTGTCGATCTCGGCCTTGGGCAGCTTGGCGAGCTTGAGGCCGAAGGCCATGTTGTCGTACAGGCTCATGTGCGGGTAGAGCGCGTAGGACTGGAACACCATCGCGATGCCGCGCTCGGCCGGCGGGATCTCGTTGACCACCACGCCGGCGATCGAGAGCTCGCCCGAGGTGATGTCCTCGAGCCCGGCGATCACGCGCAGCAAGGTGGACTTGCCGCAGCCCGAGGGGCCGACGAAGACCATGAACTCGCCATTGCGGATCTCGAGGTCGATGCCGTGCAAGATCTTCAGGTCGCCAAAGGCCTTGCTCACGCCGACCAGCTTCACATCCGCCACGTCCGTCACTCCGGCGCCGTGCCGGAGCCGGCCGGCTTGTCTCGCTCATTAAGGGAAGGGCGGGTGGCCGCTCAGCACTGCAGGGGCCGCCCATGTTTGTAGAGAATATACAGAGCAAATGCAGCGCTGACAACGCGCACAAGCGCTAGGGTTTTCAGCCTTCTCTCCTATGAAGGTTGAAGTTTGAAACGCTCATCAGGGATTTCCATATGTAGTGCAACTACACAAGTGGCAGCCACAATCGCGCACGTTTTTTCGACGCCGGAAGCTGCAGGTTGTGGTCGTCGCTTGCCTCTCGCCGGACCCCACCCGGAAGGAATCCCATGCCGCAAGCCGCGCCCCCGGTGCCACTCCGTTCGTCGCCCGTTTCCTCGCCCTGGGCCCAGCGCCTGCGCCTGCGCCGGCTCTGCGGCCTCGGCCTGCTGGCGCTGCTGAGCGCCTGCGGCGGCGGCAGCGACGACCCGACCCCTGAGCCGCTGGCCGCCGCCACCGTGCGCGTGCACTACCTGCGCTACGACGGCGCCTACACGGGCTGGGGCGTCTACTCGTGGGAAGGCCCCAAGACCGTCTACAGCGACTGGCCCTCGGGCGACAAGTACCGCTTCGCCCAGACCGACCCCTGGGGCAACTACGTCGACATCGCGATCGACACCAGCAAGACCGAGCTGAAGTTCCTGCTCAACAAGGGCACGACCGCTGCCGACGCGGTCAAGGACGGCGACTGCGACCGTGTGGTCGCGCTCGCCGCCGACATCGCCAGCAAGGGCCAGGAGGTCTGGATCAAGCAGGCCGACTGCGCCGTCTTCCCCAGCCTCGCCGCCGCCGGCGACGCGAGCGTCAAGCCGCTGGCCGCCGCCACGATGCGCATCCACTACAACCGCAGCGACACCCAGTACGACGGCTGGGGCGTCTACTCGTGGGAAGGCCCGGCCACCATCTACAGCGACTGGCCCTCGGGCGACAAGTACCGCTTCGAAGGCACCTACAGCGACGCCTTCGGCCGCTACCAGGACATCGCGCTGGACACCAGCAAGACGGCGATGGAGTTCCTGCTCAACAAGGGCACCGACGGCAGCGACACGGTCAAGGACGGTGACTGCGACCGCAACGTCGCCTTCGTCGCCGACATCGCCACCAAGGGCCAAGAGATCTGGCTGCAGCAAGACGACTGCGCGGTCTACGACTCGGCCGCTTCGGCCGGCGGCCTGACCTTCGCCGCCGCGCAGGCGATGTGGATCTCGGCCGACACGCTGGTCTGGCCGGGCAGCCGCACGGCCGGCGGCGCCTATGCGCTGCACTACGCGGCCGATGGCGGCCTGGCCGTCAACGAAAGCGGCGTGAGCGGCGCGACCAGCTCGTACACGCTGGCCGAGACACCGCTCAGCGATGCCCAGAAAGCCCAGTACCCGGCCCTGAAGGACGCGCCGGCCTACAAGCTCGACCTCCCGGCCGAGCAGGTCAAGGCCTTGCTCAAGGGCCAGGTCGCGGTCACCCGCGTGGGCACCGAAGGCAAGTACAGCCACAGCACGCAGTTGCAGATCCAGGGCGTGCTGGACGACCTCTATGCCGCCGCGGCGGTGGGCCAAACGCTGGGCCTGAGCTTCGGCACGGACGGCAAGCCGAGCTTCCGCCTCTGGGCACCGACCGCGCGCAACGTCAAGCTCAACGTCGCCGGCGGCAGCGTCGACCTGCTGCCGGACACGAGCTCCGGCATCTGGTCCACCACCGGCAACGCCGGCTGGTCCAACACGGCCTACTACAGCTACGCCGTGCAGGTCTGGTCGCGCACCGATGGCGGCGCCGTCAAGACCTACACCGTGACCGACCCCTATGCCGTGACGCTGAACGCCGCGGTCACGGGCGGTGCCGCTCAACAAGCCATGGTGGCCGACCTGAAGAACGCCGCCTTCAAGCCGGCCGGCTGGGACGCGCAAAGCCTGCCCAGCGTGGCCGCGCCGGAAGACATCGTGCTCTACGAGCTGCACATCCGCGACTTCTCGGCCAACGACAGCACCGTGCCGGCCGCGCTGCGCGGCAAGTACAAGGCCTTCGCCCAGACCGGCGCCGACGGCTACAAGCACCTGCAAGGCCTGGCCGGTGCCGGCCTGACCCACGTGCACCTGCTGCCGGCCTTCGACATCGCCAGCGTCGACGAGGGCGGCTGCACCACGCCGGCCATCGCCAGCGCCGGCCCGGTCTCCGAGACACCGCAGGCCAGCGCCGCCGCCGCCAAGGACAGCGACTGCTTCAACTGGGGCTACGACCCGCGGCACTACGCCGCGCCCGAAGGCAGCTACGCCACCGATGCCAATGACGGCAAGGTGCGCGTCGCCGAGTTCCGCGAGATGGTGCAGTCGCTGCACGGCGCCGGCCTCTCGGTGGTGATGGACGTGGTCTACAACCACACCTCCGGCAGCTTCCTCGACCAGATCGTGCCGGGCTACTACTACCGCCTCAACGGCGACGGCGTGATCGAGCGCTCGAGCTGCTGCGAGAACACCGCGCCCGAGTTCGCGATGATGGAGAAGCTGATGATCGACACGCTCAAGACCTGGGCGGTCGAGTACAAGATCGACGGCTTTCGCTTCGACATCATGGGCCACATCCCCAAGGCCTCGATGCTGAAGGCGCAGGCCGACGTCAACGCCGCCGCCGGCCGCACGCTCTACTACTACGGCGAGGCCTGGAACTTCGGCGAGGTGGCCAACGACCGGCTCTTCGTGCAGGCCCGCCAGGCCAACATGGGCGGCACCGGCATCGGCAGCTTCTCCGACCGCATCCGCGACGCGATCCGCGGCGGCGGGCCGTTCGACACCGGCACCGACATCGTCAAGAACCAGGGCTTCGCCAGCGGCCTGTGCACCGACCCCAACGGCCAGGCGCCCGCCTGCGACACGGCCGCGATGAACCTGCGCCAGGACTGGATACGGCTGGGGCTGGCCGGCAACCTCGCCGACTTCGTGCTGGGCGGCAGGAAGGGCAGCGAGATCGACTACGGCGGCCAGCCGGCCGGCTTCACGCAGGACCCGCAGGAGGTCATCAACTACGCCGGCGTGCACGACGGCGAGACGCTGTGGGACATCAGCCAGTACAAGCACCCGGCCTCGACGACCAGCGCCGAGCGCGCCCGCGCCCAGGTCGTCGCGCTGGGCACGGTGCTGATGGGCCAGGGCGTGCCCTTCATCCATGCGGGCGACGAGCTGCTGCGCTCCAAGGCCATGGACCGCGACAGCTACAACGCCGGCGACTGGTTCAACCGCATCGACTGGACCGCGGGCAGCAACTACTTCGACAGCTTCGGCCTGCCCTCGGCCGAGAAGAACCAGGACAACTGGGAGCTGATGAAGCCCTTCCTGCAGAACGCCAACGCCAACCCGAGCGGCACCGACATCGTCGCCACCCGCGAGGCGGTGAAGGACCTGCTGCGCGTGCGGCGCGACACCACGATGCTGAGGCTGCGCGACAAGGCCTCGGTGATGGGCTGCGTCAGCTTCCCCGACGCGTCGGCCCAGGTCGCGGGCCTGGTCGTGATGCAGGTCGGCAAGGGCGACACCAGCTGCGGCGACGGCAAGTACAAGCGCCTGGTGGTGATGGTCAACGCCGGCCCGGCCGCGCGCAGCTTCACGATCGCGGCGCTGCAGGGCAAGGCACTGGTCCTGCACCCGCTGCTGGCCGCGGGCAGCGATGCGGTCGTCAAGGCCGCTTCGTTCAACACCGCGAGCGGCGCGCTGACGGTGCCTGCGCGCAGCGTGGCGGTCTTCGTCGAGCCTTGAAACAGGCTGCTTCACAAGAGCGAAACGAGAGGGCGAAGCAGGGGCTTCGCCCCCTCTGAAACCCTGCCTTGGCAGCTCCTGCGCAGCCCGGCGATGCCTGCGAGCGACAAAAAGCGCCTCTCCCAGGGGCGAAAGCGTGTTTTACGAGGGAAAACGGCTTCTCAGCCCCTCGTACAGGCAGTACCATTCGCTCCGCTACGGCACTGCAGAAAATCGAGAGTCCATGCGGCTCTCAACCGGTCCGAAGCACATCAACATTTCTTTGATGGAGAGAATCAACATGGCAACTGCGAAGAAGGCCGCTCCGGCCAAGAAGGCCGCTCCGGCGAAAAAGGCGGCGCCCGCCAAGAAGGCCGCTCCGGCCAAGAAGGCGGCGCCCGCGAAGAAGGCTGCTGCGGCCCCCAAGGCTGCTGCGAAGAAGGCCGCTCCGGCCAAGAAGCGCACCCCGAACGCCGCGTTCATGAAGGCGATGACGCCGAGCCCGGCGCTGGCAGCGATCATCGGCGCCACGCCGGTGCCGCGCACCGAGGTGACGAAGAAGGTCTGGGAGTACATCAAGAAGAACAGCCTGCAAGACGCGGCCAAGAAGACGATGATCAACGCCGATGCCAAGCTGAAGGAAATCTTCAAGAAGGCACAGGTCTCGATGTTCGAGATGACCAAGCTGATCAACAGCCACCTGAGCTGAGTGCTTCAGGCCGCCACCAGGCGGCCTTTGCAGAAAAGCCGGCAAGAGCCTTCAGCTCTCGCCGGCTTTTTTCATGGGCCGTCGAAGACCCGGGCCACCGCCGCCAGCAGCCGCGTCAGGTCGATGGGCTTGGTCCAGTAGTCGTCGAAGCCGGCGGCCCTGGCGGCGGCGATCTGCTCGGCCATCGCATCGGCCGACAGCGCGATGCAGCGCAGGCCCTGCAGCGAGGGTGCGGCACGCAGCCGGCGCAGCACCTCGATGCCGTTGAAGTCCGGCAGGTTCATGTCGACCAGGGCCAGGTCGGGCTGCAGCGCCAGCGCCATCTCCACCCCCTCGCTGCCGTCGCGTGCCACGTGCAGCGTCCACTCCGGCTGGGCACGGAAGATCTCCTGCATCAGCACGATGTTGAGCGGCTCGTCCTCGATGTAGAGCACGACGCGGGAGGGCTTGGCGGGCGCGGCAGGGGCCGGGGCCGCGGGAGCGGCGGCGGCAGGCCCGCCCTGCCCTTCTGCGGCCAGCCCCGAGGCAGAGGGCCCGGGGAGCGAGACCTCGAGCAGCTCGTCGATCAGCTTCAGCAGCGCCTGGCCGGCCTGGCGCACGCCGTCGAGCCGGTTCCACTGCATGCCGCTGAGGGGCGGCTCCACGTCCAGCGTCATCAGCTGCGCAAAGCCGAGGATGGCATTGTGCGGCGTGCGCAGCTCGTGGCTCACTCGCGAGAGGAACTCGCTCTTGTCGCGGCTGGCGCGCTCGCCGATCTCGATCTGCCGCCGCAGGGCCTCGTGCTCGCGCTGCGCCTGCTGGGCCTGCTTGAGCGCGGTCACGTCGCGCGCCGTGCCGCGAAAGCCGCGGAAGCCGCCCTGCGCGTCGAACACCGGCTGTGCGCTGCGCGAGACGTAGAGGGGCCCGAGCGGCGTCGTCAGCCGCGTCGTCACGCGCGCGAAAGGCTCGCGACGCTGCAACTGGTCGAGCAGTGTGCCGTGGCTGGGCAGCAGTTCGCCGGCCGCATCCACCAGCGGCTCGTCGGCCACCGGCTGGCCCATGCACGCCTGCGGCGCCAGGCCGGTCAGGCGCTCGAAGTCGCCCGAGATCCAGCCGTAGCGGCCCTGCTCGTCGGTCTCCCACATCCAGTCGCCCGAGGCCCGCGCGAGGTCCGTCAGGCGGTCGATCTGCAAGCCCAGCGACTGGCGGGCCTGCTGCTGGCTCAGCAAGGCCACCGCCACGCTGGCCAGTCCTTCGAGCTGAGCGCGCTCGGGGCCGGAGAGCGCGCGCGGCACCTCGCCCATCACGCACAGCGTGCCCGGCGCAGCCCCATCGACTTGCAAGGACACGGCCGCGTACGAGGCAGGCAGGCGCTGCCCGAGCGCACGGGCTTGCGCCAGGAGGGCCGCGTCCTGCGCCGTGTCGGGGAGCTCGAAGAAGCCCGGGCCGGCGGCGGTCGCACGCCGGCTCAGCGGCTCGCCGGGCGGCAAGCCGCAGCTCGCCAGCGCACGCACCTGCTGCCCGGAGACCACCGTGATCGCGGCCGCCTGGCTGCCGGTCAGCAGCCGGGCCGCACGCACCAGCGCGTCGAACGCCGGCGCGAGCGACGCATCGAGCACCTGCGGCTCATGCTCCACCCCTCGCCGGTGCGGCTCGCCGGCCGGATCCGTCTCCGCAGCAGATACAGACATCGCTCAGCCTCCCTCCGGGGCTTGTGGATCGAGCGGCGCTGGCCGTTTTGGCGCGCCGCGGTCGCAGCGATGATGATGTGCCGCGCTGCGCGGGTCAACCGGTGCTTGGCCTCGACCGTGCAAGTACGCCTCCCTGGGCGGCTGGCGCCTAGACGGCGCCGGCCGCCAGCCGGCGCTCGACGAAGTCGAGCCGGTCCTGGCCCCAGAACATCTCGCCCTCTATCACGTAGGCGGGCGCGCCGAACACGCCGGCGGCCAGCGCCTGCTCCGTGTAGCCCTCGTAGGCCTGGTTGACCGCCGGTGCCTGCGAGGCGGCGAGCAGGCCGGCCGGCAGACCCTGCTCGGCGAGCAGCTCTGCCAGCGTGGCGGCGTTCGCGATGTCGCGCTCCTCGGCCCAGACCGCCCGCATCACCGCCCCGCTCAGGCGCATGGCGGCGTCGGTGCCGGCCTGCTGGTCGGCCACGATGATCAGGCGCGCCGCGTCGTCGCTGGCCACCGGGAAGTAGCGCGGCTGCGGGTTCAGCGGCAGCCCCAGCCAGGTGCTGTAGCGGCGCAGCTCCACCAGCCGGTAGGCCTGGCGCTGCGGCGCGCGCTTGGCCAGCGGCAGGCCGCCGCTGGCCGGGAAGACCTTGCCGCCCAGGTCCACCGGACGCAGGCGGACCGCTGCACCCGCGGCCTGCAGCAGCCCCGCGAAACGCGCGTGGCCCAGGTAGGCCCAGGGGGAGTGGGGCGCCATGTAGTAGTCCACCGTCAAGATCATTCAGGTCTCCGATCGTCGGCTGATGCACATCAGCGATCCAGTCTACCGGCCCATCGCCGGAAAGCGCTTGAGCGCCGACGAAGGGCCGCCCTCGGGCTCTCAGCCCTCGGCCAGCAGCGGCTTCAGGAAGCGCCCGGTGTGGCTCTCGGCGCAGGCCGCGATCACCTCCGGCGGGCCTTCGCAGACCAGCCGCCCGCCGCCGGCGCCGCCCTCGGGCCCCATGTCGATCAGCCAGTCGGCGGTCTTGATGACGTCGAGGTTGTGCTCGATCACGACGATGGTGTTGCCGGCGTCGCGCAGCTGGTGCAGCACGGTCAGCAGCAGCTGGATATCGGCGAAGTGCAGGCCGGTGGTCGGCTCGTCGAGGATGTAGAGGGTGCGGCCGGTGTCGCGCTTGCTGAGCTCCAGCGCCAGCTTGACGCGCTGGGCCTCGCCGCCCGAGAGGGTGGTGGCGCTCTGGCCCAGCGTGATGTAGCCCAGGCCCACGTCAAGCAGGGTGCGCAGCTTGCGCGCGATGGCCGGCACGGCGCTCAGGAACTCGTGCGCGTCCTCCACCGTGAGCGCCAGCAGCTGGGCGATGTTCTTGCCCTTGTAGAGCACCTCCAGCGTCTCGCGGTTGTAGCGCTTGCCGTGGCAGACGTCGCACGGCACGTAGACGTCGGGCAGGAAGTGCATCTCCACCTTGATCACGCCGTCGCCCTGGCAGGCCTCGCAGCGCCCGCCGCTGACGTTGAAGCTGAAGCGGCCGGGGCCGTAGCCGCGCTCGCGCGCCGTGGGCACCTCGGCGAAGAGCTCGCGGATCGGCGTGAACAGACCCGTGTAGGTGGCCGGGTTGCTGCGCGGCGTGCGGCCTATCGGGCTCTGGTCGACGTTGATCACCTTGTCGAAGGCGTCCAGGCCCTCGATGGTGTCGTGCGGCGCCGGCTCGGCGTGGCTGTTGTAGAGCTTGCGAGCAACCGCCGCGTAGAGCGTGTCGTTGACCAGCGTGCTCTTGCCCGAGCCGGAGACGCCGGTCACGCAGGTCAGCAGGCCGACGGGGATGTCGATGCTGACGCCGCGCAGGTTGTTGCCGCGCGCGTTGACGATGCGCAGGGTCTTGGGGTCGTCCATCGCGGCCAGGCTGTGGCGCAGCTCGGGCAGCGGGATGCGCAGCGTACGGCCGAGGTACTGGCCGGTCAGCGAGTCCTGGTTCGCGGCCACCTCGGCGGGCGTGCCGGCAGCGATCACCCGGCCCCCGTGCACGCCGGCGCCCGGGCCCATGTCGACGCAGTAGTCGGCGGCCCAGATCATGTCCTCGTCGTGCTCCACCACCAGCACGCTGTTGCCCAGGTCGCGCAGGTGCTTGAGCGTGCCGATCAGGCGCTCGTTGTCGCGCTGGTGCAGGCCGATGCTGGGCTCGTCGAGCACGTACATCACGCCGGTCAGCCCCGAGCCGATCTGGCTGGCCAGGCGGATGCGCTGGGCCTCGCCGCCCGAGAGCGTGTCGGCGCTGCGGTCCAGGCTGAGGTAGTTCAGACCCACGTCGTTCAGGAACTTGAGCCGCGAGCGGATCTCGCGCACCACCTTGTCGGCGATCTCGGCCTTGGCGCCGCTGAGCTTGAGCTCGCCGAACCAGTCCAGCGCCTGCGCCAGCGTCAGGTGCTCGACCTCGAAGATGGGCTTGCCCGGCGCCGCCGCGTCGCCCGGCAAGAAGACATTGCGCGCCTCGCGCTTGAGCCGGCTGCCGCCGCAGTGGGCGCAGGGCTTGGCGCTCTGGTAGCGCGCGAGGTCTTCGCGCACCGCGACCGAATCGGTCTCGCGGAAGCGCCGCTCGAAGTTGGGGATGATGCCCTCGAAGGGGTGCGAGCGCTTGACCACGCGGTTCTTGCCGCCCTTGCCCTCGGCCTCGTAGACGAACTCGATCTCGTCTTCGCCCGAGCCGTAGAGCAGCACCTGGCGCGCCTGCTTGGGCAGGCTCTCGAAGGCCGCCTCGATGTCGAAGCCGTAGTGCAGCGCCACGCTCTCCAGCATCGAGAAGGTGTAGCCGTTGCGCTTGTCCCAGCCCTTCACCGCGCCGGCTGCCATCGAGAGCGACGGGAAGGCGACCACGCGCTCGGGGTCGATCACGGTCTGCACGCCCAGGCCGTCGCAGTGCGGGCAGGCGCCGACCGGCGAGTTGAACGAGAACAGCCGCGGCTCGAGCTCGGGCAGCGAGTAGTTGCAGACCGGGCAGGCGAACTTGGCGCTGAAGAGGTGCTCCTTGCCGCCGTCCATCTCCAGCGCGATGGCCCGGCCTTCGGCGCTGCGCAGTGCGGCTTCGAAGCTCTCGGCCAGGCGCTGCGTGATGCCGTCGCCGTTCTTGATGCGGTCGATCACGACGTCGATGTCGTGTTTCTCGGCCTTTTTCAGCTTGGGCACGTCGGCCGCTTCGACCACGTCGCCATCGACCCGGAAGCGCACGTAGCCCTGCGCCTGCATGTCGGCGAACAGCTCCAGGAACTCGCCCTTGCGGTCGCGCACCACCGGCGCCAGCACCATCAGCCGGGTGCCTTCGGGCAGCGCCAGCACCGCATCGACCATCTGCGCCACGCTCTGCGCCTGCAGCGGCAGGTGGTGATCGGGGCAGAAGGGCGTGCCGGCCCGGGCGTAGAGCAGCCGCAGGTAGTCGTGGATCTCGGTCACCGTGCCCACGGTGGAGCGCGGGTTGTGCGAGGTGGCCTTCTGCTCGATGCTGATGGCGGGCGAGAGGCCCTCGATCACATCGACATCGGGCTTGTCCATCAGCTGCAGAAACTGCCGCGCATAGGCCGACAGGCTCTCGACATAACGCCGCTGGCCCTCGGCATACAGCGTGTCGAAAGCCAGGCTGGACTTGCCCGAGCCCGACAGCCCGGTGATCACCACCAGCGCATGCTTGGGGATGTCGAGGTCGATGTTCTTGAGGTTGTGGGTGCGGGCGCCCCGCACCCGTATGGCGGGCGCCTGGGGGTCCACCCGGGTGGCGGGAACGACAGGAGCGGCGGAGGCTGGCGACGGGTCTGGCTTGGGCATGTGCGAATCGCGAGGGCAACCGGACATGATACCGACGCACGGCTTTGCCCGCACGATGGCCGGAGATGCCGCGCGCCAGCGCACCCTGCTGCAGGGTGCGCGCGGCAGCCGATCACAGCGCGGCGCGGATCTCGGCCAGCAACCCGTCCATGTCGTCCAGCTCGAAGGGCTTGGGCAGCGAGCGCACGTTGGGGCCCAGGGTGTGCAGCCCCTTGTCGAGCGCGTAGCCCGACGAGAGGATGATCCACAGCGCGGGCCGGCTGGCCAGCAGCCGGCGCGCCAGGTCGATGCCGGACATGCCGGGCAGGCTGACGTCGGAGATCACGACGTCGAAGGCCTGCTGGCCGAAGGCCTCCAGGGCCTCCTCGGCGGTGGCGCAGGCGCGCACTTCACGGCCGTCTTCTTCGAGCATCGCGGCGAGCGTCTCGCGCAGGTACTCGTTGTCCTCGACGAAGAGCAGGCGCAGGGCGGCGGGGTGGTGGGTGTCAGGCATGTCGGGGCCCAGGTCCGGTTAGGGGGAAGGTACAGGTCGGCCGGGGCGGCGCTCATCGGCCCGTCGCGGGCTCGGCGGCGGTGGGTGCCGGCAGCAGCATCTGGGGGCTTTGCATCATCTCGCGAATCCGCGCCGCGAGCGAGTCGATCGCAAAGGGCTTGGTCAGCAGCGCCATGCCGGGCGCCAGGAAGCCGCTGGGGATGGCCGCATTCTCGGCGTAACCCGTCATCAGCAGCACCTTGAGCTGCGGGCGCAGCAGCCGCGCGGCATCGGCCACCTGGCGGCCGTTCAGGCCGGGCAGGCCGACGTCGGTCAGCAGCAGGTCGATGCGCTGCGGCCGCCGCAGCAGCTCCAGCCCGGCCGGGCCGTCGCCGGCCTGCAGGGCCCGGTAGCCGGCTTCCTGCAGCGCCTCCACCACCAGGCTGCGCACGATCTCGTCGTCTTCCACCACCAGCACCACCTCGCCGTCGCGGGCGGGGACCGGCGCGGCCTCGTCCACGCCGTCGTGGGCCGGCGCTTCGCTGCCCGTCTCGCCGGTGAAGCGCGGCAGGTAGATGCTGACGGTGGTGCCGCGGCCGAGCTCGCTGGCGATGCGGCAGAAGCCCTGCGACTGCCGTGCGAAGCCGTAGATCATCGACAGGCCCAGCCCGGTGCCCTGGCCGATGGGCTTGGTGGTGAAAAACGGGTCGAAGGCGCGGGCGATCACGTCGCGGCTCATGCCCTCGCCGGTGTCGGTGACGGCGACGCAGACATAGTCGCCCGGCGCCGCGCCGCCGGCATCGCGCGCGAGCTCGGCATCGCCCGCCTCGAAACGCGCATTGCGGGTGGCGATCGAGAGGCGGCCGCCGCCGGGCATCGCGTCGCGCGCGTTGATGGCCAGGTTGAGCAGCGAGCTTTCGAGCTGGTTGGCGTCGCACAGCGTGAGCCAGAGGTCGTCGGCCAGCGCATGGGTGAGCGTGACCTGCTCGCCGAGCGTGCGCTGCAGCAGGTCTTGCAGGGTCTCGACCAGCGGGTTGAGCCGGGCCGGCTTGGCGTCCAGCGGCTGGCGGCGCGAGAAGGCCAGCAGGCGGTGGGTCAGCGCGGCGGCGCGCTGGGCCGATGTCATCGCGCCGCCGATGAAGCGGTCGAGGTCGGTGCTGCGGCCCGCGGCCAGGCGCTTCTTGATCACCGCCAGCGAGCCGGTGATGCCTTGCAGCAGGTTGTTGAAATCGTGCGCGATGCCGCCGGTGAGCTGGCCCACGGCCTCCATCTTCTGGCTCTGGCGCAGCGCCTCTTCGGCCTGCTGGCGCTCCTGCATCTCGGCGTGCAGCGCGGCGGTGCGCTCGGCCACCAGCGCCTCCAGCTCGCTGTGGCCGCGGCGCAGTACCTCGGCCGCCTCCTCGCGCTCGGTCACGTCGAGCACGAAGACGTGGAAGCCGTCGACCCGCCCTTCGGCATCGAAGCGCGGCAGGTAGCGGATATCGGCGTCGCGGCGCCGGCCGTCGCGGTGCGGCCAGGCGGCCTGCAGCGTGGTGGTCCGGCCGGCCAGCGCCTCGTGCATGGCGGCAGCTCGCTCGCGGTAGCCGCTCTCGCCCAGCACCTCCTGCACGCTGCGGCCGACGACCGCCTCGGGGTCGACGTAGAACCAGTCTTCGTAGGCGCGGTTGGCGAAGCGATAGACCAGCTGGCGGTCGATGAAGGCGATCAGCACCGGCAGCGAATCGGCCACCAGGCGCAACTCGGCCTCGCTGCTCTTCAGCGCCTGCTCGGCGCTGCGCAGGGCCTGCACCGCCTGCTCGCGCGCGGACACGTCGATGAAGGTGCACAGCGCGCCGCACAGCCGGCCCCCGCGCACGACCGGCTGGGCCCAGTATTCGACCGGAAAGCCGAGGCCGCCCGGCCGCGCGAAGCGCTCGCCGTTGACGTGGGTGGCGGCACCGCCGAGCGCGGTGAGCTGCACCGGGTTGTCCTGCGCACGGTAGAGGCTGCCGTCGGCGCGGTGGTGGGCGACCAGTTCGCTCCACGGGCGGCCGACGACGTCGCTCTCGTGGGCAAAGCCCAGCAGGCGCCGGCAGGCGGCATTGCAGACGGTGGTGATGCCCTGCTCGTCGATGGCATAGATGCCCTCGCCGCTGGCGTCGAGCAGGTCGCGCAGGTAGCTGCGGCTCTCGCTCAGCGCGCGCTCGCTCTCGCGCAGCTGCTCGGCGCGGGCCGCCAGCTCCTCCATGTGGTCGCGCACCTGGAATTGGCGGCCGCGTGCGCTGAGCGCCCAGTCGACCGCGCTGGCCAGCGTGTCGGCCCCGAGCGGGCGCTCGAGCACCATCACGTGGTTGATCTGCGGCGGCAGCTTTTCGCGCAGGCCGGCACCGGGCGGGGGCCGGCCGGTGCGGCGCTCGCCCAGGTAGACGAAGGGCAGGTCGGACCAGGAAGGCTGCGCGTCCAAGGCCCGCAGCAGCGGCGCAGGGTCTTGCAGGGTCAAGGCCTCGGAGGTGATCACGACCGCGCCGGCGGCGTGGCCGACCCGGCCGGCCAGCTCGGCCAGCGAGCCGACGATGCGGGTCCGGCACTGCCGCCGCGCCAGCACCTGCTCGATGCTCGCAGCGTCGTGCCCGGCCGGTGCCAGGATCAGCACGGTCTGGCCGCGACGCGCCCGCTCATTCGGCATGGGCGCGGTCTTCCAGCAGCGGCTCGGGCTCGCCCACGTACTCGGGCACGCCCGTCAACACGCCGCGGAAGCCGCTCAGCGCGTCGCCGATGCGCAGGCCATGGTCGTCGATGCGCAGCTCGCGTATCGAATCGCCATGCGGGCCACCGCGGTTCTTCAGCACCGTCAGCGCCTTGCGCACCCGGCCGCCGGCCTCGAAGTAGCGCAGCAGCAGCACCACGTCGGCGATGTAGCTGATGTTGAGCCCGTTGGTGGACATGCTGCCGACCAGGCTTTGCTGCGGGTTCACCAGCAGCGTGACCACGCCTTGCTGGTTCAGGTAGGCCAGCAGCTCGTGCATCTGCAGCAGCAGTTGCTTCTCCTGCGGCATCGCGGCCATGTAGCCGCTCAGCGAGTCGATCAGGAACATGCGGGCACCGTTGTGCTCGACCTCGCACTTGACCATCGCCGAGAACTCGCCGGGCGAGATCTCGGCCGGGTCGATCTGGCGGATGCGCAGCAGGCCATCGTCCAGGTGCTGCTGCAGGTCCACGCCCATCGCCTTGGCGCGCAGCATCAGCGTGCCGATGCGCTCGTCGAACTGGTAGATCACCGCCCGCTCGCCGCGCAGGCAGGCCGCGCCGATGTACTGCAGCGCGAGGTTGGTCTTGCCGCTGCCGGCTGGGCCGGTGATCAGCGTGGAGGTGCCGCGCAGCGGCCCGCCGCCCAGCATCGCGTCGAGCTCCGGCACGCCGCTGGGCGTGGGCACGCCGACAAACTCGCTGTGGTGCTGCGAGGCGACCAGCCGCGGGTAGACCACGAGCCCGCCGCGTTCGATGTTGAAGTCGTGGTAGCCCGCGCGGAACGCCACGCCGCGCAGTTTCTGCACCTGCAGGCGGCGCCGCGCGGCGCCGAAATCCAGCGTCAGCCGCTCCAGCGTGATCACGCCGTGGCACAGGCTGTGCAGGTGCGAGTCGCGCTCGTTGGCGCCGCCGGTCATGTCGTCGATCAGCAGCACCGTGGTGCGGCGGGTGGCGAAGTACTGCTTGAGCATCAGGACCTGGCGGCGGTAGCGCAGCGGGTCTTGCGCCAGCAACCGCATCTCGGAGAGGCTGTCGAAGACCACCCGCGCCGGGTCGATGGCCTCGACCTGGGCCGTGATCAGCTTGATGGTCTCGCCCAGCTCCACCTCCCAGGGGTGCAGCACGCTCTGCTCGCGCTCGGCGCCGAGCGCCGCGTCGGCGCTGGCCAGCTCGAAGAGGTGGATCTTGTCCAGCGCCCAGCCGTGCGACTGCGCTACCGCACCCAGCTCCTCGGCCGTCTCGGACAGGGTGATGTAGAGCGTGGGCTCGCCGGCCTCGGCAGCCTGCAGCAGGAACTGCATCGCCAGGGTCGTCTTGCCCGAGCCCGGCGCGCCTTCGACCAGGAACAGGCGGCCGGCGGGCAGGCCGCCGTCGATGATGTCGTCGAGCCCGGTGACGCCGGTGGAGACGACGGGAGGGGTGAAGCTGGGGTTCTGCATGGGCGGTGGATGTTGCGATCGCACAAGCCGCCATGGCCAGCGCACCCGCTGCGGAAACTCTAGCGGCGGCGTCCCCGCGCGCACTGTAGGAAAACGGCGGCGCTGCCTGTAGGGCGACGCTTCAACCGCGGCCCATGGGCCCCTCGCGGAAGATGCGCTCGTCCATCGTCGCCAGCGCCGGCGCCACCGCCACCGGCGCGCCGCAGACCGCCAGCACCTCGCGCTGCAGGTCGATGCCGGGCGCGATCTCCACCAGCGTCAGCCGGCCCTCGCGCAGCGTGAAGACGGCCCGCTCGGTGATGTAGAGCAGCGGCCGGCCCAGGCCGGCCACGTAGGGGCCGTTGAAGCTCAGGTGCTGCAGCCGGGGCACGAGCTTGCCGGTGCGGCCCTCCTGCACGATGCGCAGCCGGCCGTCGCCCGCCTGCACCTGCAGCCCGCCGGCGGTGAGGGTGCCGAGGAAGACCACGCGGCGCGCGGTCTGGGTGATGTTGATGAAGCCGCCGACACCCGCCACCTTGTCGCCGAAGCGGCTGACGTTGACGTTACCCTCGGGGTCGAACTCGGCCAGCCCGAGGAAGGCGATGTCCAGGCCGCCGCCGTCGTAGAAATCGAACATCGCCGCGTGGTCGATGATGGCCTCGGGATAGGCGCTGGCGCCGAAGCTGAGCTGGTCGGCCGGCGTGCCGCCTATGGGCCCGGCCTCGACCGTCAGCGTGAATCCGGCGTGGCCCTCCTCCAGCGCGATGGCGCCTATGCCGGCCGGCATGCCGACGCCCAGGTTGGCGACCGGCCGCGCGAGCTTCTGCAGCTCGAGAAAGGCGCGGCGCTGCACGATGCGGCGCGCGTCCAGCACCGGCGGTGCCGCCGCGCTGCCAGCGCCGTGCGGGGCCGGGCTGGCCGCGTCGAGCGGGCGCCGGGTGTAGGCCGGGTTGAAGGCCTCGCCGAAGGTCATCCAGTGGTCGGCCGGGTCGTCGGCGATCACCAGGTGGTCGATCAGGATGCCGGGCACGCGCACGTCGTTGGGTGCCAGGCTGCCGGCCGGCACGATGCGCTTGACCTGCGCGATCACGATGCCGCCGCTGTTGTGCGCGGCCTGCGCGATGGCCAGCAGGTCCTGGTGGAAGGGCTCGTCCTCGGTGGCGAGGTTGCCGCGCTCGTCGGCCGTGGTGCCGCGTATCAGCGCCACGTGCACCGGCAGGCTGGGGTAGAAGAGCTGCTCCTCGCCGCGCAGCGTGATCAGCTCGACCCGCGGCTCCAGCGCCGAGCCGCGGGTGCTCGGCGTCAGCCGGCCGCCATCGACGCGCGGATCGACAAAGGTGTGCAGGCCGACCTTGGTGACGACGCCGGCCTTGCCGCCGGCGATCGCGCGGAACAGGTGGGTGATGACGCCCTGCGGCAGGTTCCAGGCCTCGACCGCATCGGCGTTGACCAGCGCGCCCAGCCGCGGCGCCGAGATCCAATGGCCGCCGATGATGCGCTTGACCAGCCCGGCATGGCCGAAGTGGTTGACCCCGCGGCCCGCCCGGTCGCCCTGACCGGCGGCGTAGAACAGCGTCAGCTCGCGCGGCGCGCCGGTGGCGAGGAAGCGCGCCTCCAGCGCGCGCGTGACGGCCTCGGCATGGCCGGCCCCGACGAAACCGGCGCAGACCACGGTCTGGCCGTCCTCAATCAGGGCGGCGGCTTGGGCGGGAGTGAGGACGGGCGTGGCCATGGCGGCCGAAGTATCCGCCGAGGCCCGGGCCCGCTGCTTCAGATGTTGGCCAGCGCGAGGTAGTCGAGCAGCGTGGTGCCGCCCAGCGTGGCGAACGGCAGCAGCAGCGCCTTGAGCAGCGGCTGCTGCGAGAAGGGGGCAAAGGCGCCCTCCCGCAGCTCCTCGATCTGGCGCCGCAGCAGCTCGAGCTGCGCCGTCGGCGGCTGGGCCGGGGCGCCGTGGGCGTGGGCCCGCAGCAGCGTGTCGCGAACGTCGGCCAGCGCGCGCCGGCGCGAGTTCTCAGCGACGCGGCGCAGTGCCACCGCGCAGGCCAGCACGATGCCCACGCTGAACAGCGCCATCAGCAGCACGGCCGTGGGCATGTGCCAGTCGTCGAAGGTGCGGCTGCGCGAGAGCAGCAGCAGCGACAGCACGATGAAGGGGTAGTAGATCAGCCCGGTCACGCAGCGCGTGCGCCGCGCCACGAACTGCAGGTCGATCCAGTGGTCGAGCAGCCGGCGCGGCAGCCTGCCCAGGCGCTGGGCGAAGTGGTACATGGTGCGCGGCGGCCAGTTGGCCCGCTGGCCGCGCAGGCGGCGTGCGAAGCGCACGCTGAGGCGGGTAGCGTCGGCCACGGCGAAGACCAGGAAGTTCATCACCACGACGGCGCTCAGGGCCAGCACCGAGTGGACCGACTCGGAGAGCGGGCCGCGCAGCGGCGTGCCCGGCGGCTCGCCCAGCGCATGGAAGAGCAGGTAGCCGAAGGCCAGCGCCGCCAGTACGCAGGCCGCGCTGCGCACGAAGCGCGAGGAGCCGCGGTTCTGAACGATGTAGGCCTTCCAGAACGCCAGCGCGCTCTCGTTCATGCCGGTGGCGGCCGGCGTTGGCGTTGGCACGGCCAGGGGCGTGGCCGCTGGCGTGCCGGGGGGCCTGGCCGGGACGGTCGCCGGCCCGGCCTCGCGCACGGGCGGGCGCAGGCCGAACATGTTGCACAGCCGCCGCCACCAGGGCAGTCCGAAGTCCTCCCAGTCCTGCTCGGCCACGAGCTGGCGCCGTGTCTTGCCGAGGCGCAGCGCCAGCGTGATCTCGTCGAGGTTGCGGGCCAGCATCGACCAGCCGCGGAACACCAGGTACAGGCAGAGCAGCAGCGTGAGCAGGTGGATCGCTTCGGTCGGCCAGATGCTGATGCCTTCGTTGAAGCTGATGGGTTTGCCGTCCCGCGTCAGCCACTCGGCAAGGCGTGGCCAGCGCGCGGCCAGCCAGAGCGGCAGCGCCACCTGCAGCAGCAACACCACGCCCGCCAGCATGCCGCGGCGCCCCCAGCGCTGCGGCGTGCTGCTGCCGCAAGCAGCGAAGCGGCGCATCTGCCGGCGCAGCGTTCGGCTGAGCGCCAGCGGCGGCCACCACAGCAGCAGGATCAGGCCGCTGGCGGCCAGCGCAGCCGCCAGCGTCGACAGCCGCGGGTAGCGCGGCGTGCCGGGTGGATGGATGTCCTTGCACCGCGTCAGCTCGCCGTCGCGGCAGGCCGTGTTGCCGTCGTATGCGGCCGAGACGGCCGGCTCGCTGAAGTCGAAGGCCTCGGTGCGGCCGATCTCGAAGATGCGCGGCCGGGACAGCCAGTCGTCGAGCTGTTGCTGGGCGTAAAGCGTGCCCGGCTCGAGATCGAGCTCGTCCAGCACCAGCAGCGTGGTGAAGTAGGTGGCCGTCTGGTAGCCGTCCCGGAACGGCGGGGCACCGCGCTGCAAGCCGTCGTCCAGCCGCAGCCCGAAGTTGGAGCCGACGATCAGGTTGCGGGCCCAGGCCTGCTCGCCCGGGTGCAGGAAGCGCGCGTCGAGGTCGGTGGTGAAGAACAGCGCGTGGGGCAGGGCCGGCCTGAGCGCCTGCAGCACCAGCAGCTTGTCGTGCACGTCGTTGCCGAGCACGCCGACGGCACGCAGGCCCGCGCCGGCCACGCCGGAGGCGCGCAACTCGCGGTCGCGCTCGCTCAGCCGCGCGGCCAGCCGGCGCAGGTAGTCGAACTGGCTCTGGCCCTCGGCGCGCTCGATGAAGCTGCCGTCGCCGCGCCGGCCCTCGTCCTTGGTGGCCGCTGCGGGCTTGGCCGAGCCGCCGGGCGCCGCTGCGGCGCTGCCGCGCTCGGGCAGCAAGCCGTCCAGTCCGCGCACGTAGCTGAAGCGATTGACACAGAAGCCCTCGTCGTCGTCGGCGTTGACCATGAACTCGCGCCGCAGGCTGCGGCCGTAGAGCGTGTC
The DNA here is from genome assembly GCA_035460745.1 of Ideonella sp. GTDB lineage: Bacteria > Pseudomonadota > Gammaproteobacteria > Burkholderiales > Burkholderiaceae_C > Ideonella. The sequence continues at coordinate 29,584 of DATHWJ010000036.1, forward strand.
CCACTCGGCCACCACGGCGATGTGGTCCGGCGAGCCCTCCTGCTGCGCCTTGACCTGGCACATGTCGCGGTAGGCGTCGCGCTGCGCGTCGTCGTTGCCGGTGGGCCGCCGCTTGGCGCCGACCTTGAGCCCACGCAGCTTGAGCTCGTCGACCAGGCTGGCGGCCAGCCAGCGGTCGTTGCCTATGGTGCGCAGCAGCCGCACCTTGCGCTCGGCCAGCAGCGAGCCGACGCTGCGCTCCGGCGTGGCCAGCCCGCGCGGCTGCAGCAGCACGCGGTCGGACACCGTGGCCCAGGGGGAGTACAGCCGCAGGTCCGCCGCCTTGCCGAAGGGCTCGGCCGGGAAGCCCTTCTTCGAAGCTTCGTCGAGCATCGCGCGCAGGCCGTCGGAGCCGGTCGGCCCCAGCACCCGCCAGGCCAGGGCCGGCACGCGGTGGCTGCCGCGCAGCGCCGCCGACAGCCGCTGCAGCCGCGCCAGCGGCGTCGACTGGAACGCGCCCGCGTCCAGCCACAGCACGAGCACCCGCACGCGCGTCGCGGGCCGGCTGCGCGGGGCCGGCTCGAACCACTCGAAGGGCACGGCCTCGGGCAACACGCGCGGCAGCTTGTCGTGCCCGGCCGGCAGGAAGTAGCCGAGGTGCTCGGTGTCGGTGGGGGCATAGCGGCTCGCGTTCAGCCCCGCCAGCACGGCGTAGCGGGTGCGGCGCCGGGTTTCGACATGCTCGGCATGCGGCCCGCCGGGCAGCATCACCGCCAGCACCACCACCCGTTCCACCTCGTCACCGGCCTTGTCGGCGATCGCCTGCGCCATCCGGGTATCGCTGCGGCGCTCGCGCTCGCTGGCCTCTTGCTTGTCGTCCAGGGCCTTGGCTGCGTCCTCGCGGGCCCGCATCACCGCGCCGAAGGGGTCTTGCCAGAGGCGGGCATCGATGTCCTGGGCCGCAAAGCGCTGCTCGATCTTGGGCTCGTTGGCAGCCGGCCGCGCGCCCTCCAGCGGCACCTCGCGTATCACCAGCGCACCCACGGCCAGCAACAGCACGGCCACCAGGCCGTTGCCGGAGAGTGCCGAGAGGCCGGGGTTGGATGTCTTGTCCATGTGCGTGCCACCGCCGTGCCGGGAGCTGCAACGATTGGACGCCGCGGGCGGGCGGCGGGCATCCTCAAGACAGCGGAGCCTTTTCAGCCCCCGCAGGCGGGAGATCAGGCCCGCTGGCCGATTTCAATCTCTTCGCGGGCCCAGCCCTGGGCCTGCTCGCTCAGGCTCAGGCGATCGCCGTGTCGAACTGCGTCGCAAGCTGGATGTCGAGGGCCCGGCCGGGCTGCCCGGCCTTCAGGTCGTACAGCGCCGCGTCGAAGGCGCCGATCGCCTGAACGGCCATGCCGCTGCGCCCCACCGAGGCGCCAGCCCGGCACAGCTTGCTCCACAGCCTGGAAATGTCGCCAGGATCTTCTCGCTCAGTCGATAGCAATCTTTCCGGTCTCTATCACCTTCTTCCAGCGCGCGTACTCCTGCTGCTGGAAGGCGGCGAACTGGGCCGGCGTGTTCGCGACCATCTCGAAGCCTATCGAGGTGAACTGCTCCTTGACCTTGGGGTCGTTCAGCGCTTCGACGAAGGCGGCGTGCGCCTTCTCGAGCACGGCCGCCGGCAGGCCCTTGGGCGCGACGATCGCCTGCCACGAGGCGACCTCGACGTTCTTGACGCCGGCCTCGGCCAGCGTCGGCACATCGGGCAAGACCGCCGAGCGCCTGGGGCTGGTGACGGCCAAGGCACGCATCTTTCCGCCCTTGATGTACTGGGACACGGCATTGATGTTCTGGAACGACGCGTCGACCTGCCCGCCCATGAGGTCGGTGTGCGCAGGTGCGCCGCCCTTGTACGGCACGTGGATGCCGGTGGTCCCGGTTTGTTGCCAGAACAACTCGGCGGTGAGATGGTCGCTCGACCCATTGCCCGCCGACGCGAAGCTCATCTTGCCGGGATGGGCCTTCTCGTGGGCGATGACATCGGCCACGCTCATGTGCGGCGAATTGGCCGGCACCACCAGCACGTTGGCCGACTGCACGGCCACCGTGATCAGGTCGAAGTCCTTGAGCGGGTCGTACTGCAGGCCCTTGACCAGGTGCGGCACGATCACCAGCGGACCCAGCGAGGTGACGAGGAAGGTGTAGCCGTCGGGCGCGGCGCGCTTCACGAGGGCCGCACCGATGGTGCCGGTGGCGCCGGCCTTGTTGTCCACCAGGAAAGGCTGCTTGAATTTTTCAGCCAGCCTGGGTCCGACGGCACGGGCCACCTGGTCGGTGGAGCCGCCCGCCGGGAACGGCACGACCAGCGTCACCGTCTTGTCGGGCCAGGCCTGCGCATGGGCGGCCAAAGCGGCCAACCCGATCGAGAGGGAAGCCAGTATTTTTTTCACGTGATGTCTCCTTGAGGGATGTCGAGCGAGTCTCAAGCCCGGGATGGCGGCCGCACGGCGGCCAGGCCAGGGGCTTCAGGGCAGGTCGACGATTTCTATCCAGTTCGGATTTTTCCCGACGGGCAGGCTCTTTGGCGCGCCCAGCGCACCGCTCGCACCATCGATAGGGTGCACCGACACGCTGTGCGAATCCTGTCCGGCGGCCACCAGAAAGCGGCTTGTCGAGTCGATGGCGAAACCACGCGGCGTCTTTTCAGTCGGCGTCTGCCCCAGCGGCTGCAGCAAGCCGCTGGCCGCATCGACCCGGAACGCGGAGATCGTGCTGGAGGTCCGCTCGGAAGCGTAGAGATACTTGCCGTCGGGCGTCAGGTGCATGTCGGCCGCCCAGGGCTTGCCGGTGAAGCCGGTGGGCAAGGCCGTCGTTCGCTGCAGCTCGCGCAACGCACCGCTCGCGCCGTCCCAGGCATAGACGTACAGCGATGCGTCGAGCTCGTTCAGCAGGTAGAGAAAACGCTGAGCCTTGTCCCAGATGAAATGGCGCGGCCCCGACTTCGCTGCGGTAGAGACGAGCGGCGGGTCGCTGGGCGCTAGCAGCCCCTTCCCGGCATCGAAGCGCCAGACCGACAGCTGGTCCGCACCGAGGCTGCTGGCCAGCACGAAGCGGTTGGCGGCATCGGCATGGATGGCATGGGCATTGGGCACAGCCGGGATCAACTGCTGCACGGCACCGACCAGGCCATCCTTGCCAATCGCATTGAGGGTGATCTTGTGCCCCGGGTAGGACGCAGCGAACAGCCAGCGGCCCGTGGCATCCACGTCGATGTTGGCCATGCTGTCGGCCAAAGGCGCCTCGCCCAGCTTGCGCAGCCGGCCGCTTGCGCCGTCGATCGCGAAGCTGGCGACCCTGAAGGGCTGGGAACGCAGCGCGGCGTACAAGAACCGCTTGTCGGGGCTCACGGCCAGCGGCATCACGGCCCCCGCAACCCCGATGGTCTCCAGCGGCTTGAGCTGCCCCTGGCTCCTGTCGAGCTCCAGCACCGAGATCTCCTGGCTGTCGGCGTTCGAGACATAGACGAAGGTGGCGGCTTGTGCGCCACCGATCGCGGACCCGATGGCGGCAACCGACAGCCAAGCTGCTCCACCCCACGGCCGTGTACATGTTTGCATCAATGGTCTCCTTTGGATGTTTTCAAGGCTCTTGATGGCCAAGATGTTGTACGTTGTCGTACATCGACGATGATGATTTCATCTCCGGCAAGCTCTGTCAATGCGTCATCGCCCTGGCAGGTAATCGACGCAAACAGCCTTCATCCGTGCAAAGCCATTCAGTGCAGAGACGGCCTTTGTCATCAGATGACACACGAGTCCAACGACTCATCGCACATCGATGAACCGCAAGGACAGGCGTCTCAGTCCTCGATGCCCCGCTGGGCCGGCACGCCCGCCTTGAAGTGGTGCTTGACCAGCGCCATCTCGGTCACGGTGTCGGCCAACTCGACGAGCTCGGCCGGCGCGCCGCGGCCGGTGAGCACCACGTGCACGTCGCCGGGCCGCTCGCGCAGGCAGGCCAGCACGTCGTGCAGC
>DATHWJ010000037.1:0-6459 GCA_035460745.1 Ideonella sp.
GGTGTGGGCGAGCGAGGTCGCGTTCGTCGTCGCGGTGAGCAGCATGTCCCGCGAGACCGAGCGCTCGAAGGTGTCGCGCATGACCGCAAAGCCCGCAACGCCGCCCGCCAGCGCAACGAGCGTGATGACGGCGATCGAGCGGCGCTTGATCTGCCGCTCGCTCTTGCGCAAGGCCTTGGGGTCGAACGCCTGGGAGGCTTCGTGCAGTGTCCACAAACCGGCGCCGACGACCGAGAGCCCGAACGCGGTGGCCGGCAGCATCCGGTTGAAGCTCGCCATCTGGTACAGCATCTCCAGGCCCACGAAGTAGCCGACGAGACCGCTCAGGCCGATGAAGGAAACCGCCAGGGCCAGTACCGGGAAGAGAAGCTGGCAGGTCCGGGTGGGGCGTCGCCGGTGCATCCAGAAGGCGGCGCCGGTGAGCAGGAACGCCAGGCTGGCGTTCGGGGACAGTCGCCCGGGATACGGGTAGGCCGCCGTTGAGACCGTGCCGGCACGTGCGATGTCGACGCCAAGTGCGATGCCCGTCGCACTTTCGAACAGGTAGGCCAGTGGCAGCGCGACCAGTGCCGCGATGCAGATGGCCGACAGTCGGGTGAGCCAGGCTGCCGTTTTTTGTGGCCGCGAGGCGTTGAACAGAGAGAGGCCCGCAGCGATGAAGAGCAGCGGGTTGACGATGCCCACATGCTCGGAGCCCGGGATGAGGCGCGTGATGGCGTCCACCTGAAACACCCAGCGCACAGCCATGGTCGCGCCCAGCAGCCCCGCGAAGAGGCCCGCGACGCGCGCGGTGGAAAGGGCGGATTTCTGCATGACGGTATCCAGTTCGGGTTTTGTTGCCGGTCGAACTCGCGGCAAGCATCATCCGGACAACCAACTGGCGACACTGATACGAACACGCTACGGCCGCAGAGTAGGGCCGCGGAAGGTCCGGTGAACACCGAAAGTGAGCCCCCGCAAGGTCCCATTTCTGGCAAGGGGCAGGGCGCCGCAGCCAGAAGGCTCCCCAGCGATTCCCTCGCTGTTGGATCACCGCCGCCAGGGCAGACTAGTTCAGGGCCAGCAGCCTGGCATCGGCCGCAGCCCAGTCGCGGTTCAGCGCGGCCTGCAGTGCCTCCGCCTCGGCCACCTTGCCCTGGCCGCGAAGCGCGCGCGAGATGCCACGCAGGGCCCATCCGCTCCTCGGGTGCAGCGCCAGATCGGCGCGGAAGGTCTGCTCGGCCTGGGGCCACTGCCGGGCCTTCAACTGCATGTCGCCCAGCGTCAATCGTGAGCCCGCAGCGAGGACGGGCGGCTCGGTCTCGTCGAGGTCCTTGCTCGCCGCGAGCGCCTGCGCCTGGTGGGCCAGCGCTTCATCGTTGCGCCCCTGGCTCAAGGCCAGCTCAGCCCGCAGGCGCTGCCGGGTGACCAGCGCGATGCCGCGCATCATCTTGTCGAAGTAGTGGTCGCCGGCGTAGGCGGCGGCGAGCTTCGCTGCGCGCGGGTCCAGGCGGGTCAGCATCTCGGCCGCTCGTGCAGGCTGCCCGGTGCGCGCGAGCGCGACGCCGTGGGCGTACTCGCCGAGCAGGGCGGCGACGCCTTTGTCGCCGCGGGCCGCGGGCTCCGCCAGCACGTCGTCCCAGCGCTCCAGGCGCAGCAGGGTCAGCAGCGGCCGGCTGCGCACGAACTCGCCGTACTCGTAGTCCATCTGCTCGGCACGCAAAGCCGAGTTGCGCGCCGTCTGCAAGGCCAGTTCGCCGCGCCCTTCCATCAGCGCGGCATACCAGAGGAACTCGCCGTCGTGTCCGCGCCAGTCCTTGCTGACCGGGAAGTTCTGCCTGCCGAGTTCGGCCTCCAGCGCGTCGTCGGCGGCGAGCGCCTGCACGTTGACCCGGCTCGCGTCGGCGTAGCGGCCGAGCTGAACATAGGTGTGTGCAGGCATGTGCAGCAGGTGCGGCGAGTTGGGGGCGAGGCGCCCCAGCCTGTCGGCCGACGGCTCCGCGCGCGCCGCGACCGGCAGCGCATCGACGGCGTGGATCATGTAGTGGTTGAGCCCGACGTGGTCGGGATGCTTCTCCAGCGCCGCCTCCAACCGGTGCGCGACCTCGCCGATGCGTCCGGCCGGCTGGCCGGTGGCGGGATGCCACCAGTAGCCGCCGCGGGTCGCGATCATCTCGGCCTCGGCGTACATCGAGACCACGTCCGGATCGTCGGGGTAGCGGTCGGCGAGCCCGCGCATGCGCTCGGCATAGGCGAGGTCGAGCGGATCGGCCCTATCCCCGCTGCTGCCGCTGTTGCCGCTACCGCCGCCCGCACCGCACACCGGCGCCGTGATCACGGCCGTGTTGCGCGCTTCGCTGGCGTGGCCGTAGCGCAGTGCCAGCGCCTCGATCAGGTCGCGATCGCGCGGCGTGAGCTTTTCGGCGTGGCGCAAGGCGTGATCGACATGGCGAAGCACCTCGGTGAGGTCGCCACGATCGGTGTGGTTGATGTTGGGGCCGAGCTGGTAGGCGACACCCCAGGCGCACATCGCGCAGGCGGGGTCTTGCGCGAGCGCGGCCTTGAAGGATCGCACGGCCTCGAACTCGTTGAACGCGTAGGCTTGCTCCATGCCCTGCGCGAACCAGCGTCGCGCTTCGGCCGACCCTGTCGTGACCGACAGGCTGGCCTGGCCGTAGCCCTCGAGCAGCGGCGCGCGTGCCTGGCGGTCCACATGAAGCGGGATCAACGCGCAGGCACCCAGCATGAGTACCCACGCGGTGCAGGCCACGGGACGCCATGGTCCCAGTGAGCGCTGCATCTGGGCCATGGGGCGTGGGTGCTCTGCGAGCCGGGTTACAGCGCGGCGTCCTTGAGCTTCTTCAGCGCGCGCGTCTTGATCTTGGTCGAAGCCGGCTTGGCGGCAAACATGCGTTCGACCCCGGTGAACGGATCCTTGCCCATGCGCTTCTTCTTGGCAGGCACGGCCTGGGCCGTGATCTTCAGCAGGCTCGGCAAGGTGAACTCGCCCAGGCCCTTCTTGTTGATCGACGCCAGGATGGTCGCTTCAAGCGCGGCCATGATCGCCTTGGCTGCCTTCGCATCCACACCGGCTTGCTCGGCCAGGTGGGTGGTCAGCGCAGTCTTGCTGAATGCCGTCTTGATCGGCTTCAGTGCGGCAGCAGGCTTGGGTGCTGCCTTGGCCACCGTCTTGGTGGGGGCCTTGGCGGGTGCCACGGCCTTGGTGGTCTTCTTCGCCGGGGTCGCCGGGGTTTTCGCCGGGGTTTTCGCAGTCGTCTTCTTTGCAGTTGCCATGGGTACTCGATGATTGGAATCGGATGCCACTGCGTCTGCAGTGGGTGTGCGATTCTATGTGTCGATCGGATGCCGCTGTCTGGCGGCGAAACCCCGTCTGCCGAAACCCGGGCCCGGGTATGCTTCCAGTCTGCGAGACTCCTGAACGGAACAGATCATGGCAACGACCTATATGCAGCTCGCTCGACAGATCGAGGCCCTGAACTCTTCGAAAGGCGACTCATGAAGACCGCTGCACAGATTCTCAAGTCCAAGCCCGAGCAGACCGTCCACACCATGGCGCCGGCCGCCTCGGTGTACGAGGCCGTCAGTTTGATGGCCGACAAGAACGTCGGCGCGCTGGTGGTGGTGGAGGCAGGCAAGGTCGTCGGCATCGTCTCGGAGCGCGACTACGCGCGCAAGATCGTGCTCCTGGCCCGCTCTTCGAAGGACACGCTGGTGAGCGACATCATGTCCAGCCCGGTGATGTATGTGCAGCCCGACCAGACCAGCGACGAGTGCATGGCATTGATGACCGAAAACCGGTTGCGCCACTTGCCGGTGCTGGAGGACGGCCAGCTGATCGGGCTCATCTCCATCGGAGACCTGGTCAAAGCCACGATCTCCGAGCAGCAGTTCATCATCGAGCAACTCGAACACTACATTTCCGGACAGCGGAGCTGAGAGCCGGCGGGCCGCTCGCTCGCAGCCGGGGCCCGCAGTGCAGCCCGCTACGGGTTCTGCTCCAGGAAGCGCTGGGCGTCCAGCGCGGCCATGCAGCCGCTGCCCGCGGAGGTGATGGCCTGCCGGTAGACATGGTCCTGCACGTCGCCGGCGGCGAACACGCCCGGCACGCTGGTCATGGTCGCGAAGCCGTTCTGGCCGCTGCGGGTGGCGATGTAGCCGTCGTGCATCTCCAGCTGCCCGGCGAAGATCCCGGTGTTGGGCTGGTGGCCGATGGCGATGAAGCAGCCCTTGACCGCGAGATCGTTGCGGCCACCGCTGCGCGTGTCCTTCAGGCGCACGCCGGTCACGCCGCCGGCATCCCCCAGCACCTCGTCCAGCGTGCTGAACAAGTGCAGCTCGATCTTGCCGAGGGCGGCCTTCTCGTGCAGCTTGTCGACCATGATGGCCTCGGCGCGGAACTTGTCGCGGCGATGGACCAGATGCACCTTGCTGGCGATGTTGGACAGGTACAGCGCCTCCTCGACCGCGGTGTTGCCGCCGCCGACCACGCAGACCTCGTCGCCGCGGTAGAAGAAGCCGTCGCAGGTGGCGCAGCCGCTGACGCCGCGGCCCATGAAGGCCTCTTCGGAGGGCAGGCCGAGGTACTTGGCCGAGGCGCCGGTGGCGATGATCAGCGCGTCGCAGCTGTAGGTGCCGGCGTCGCCCTTGAGCCGGAACGGGCGCCGGCTGAAGTCGACCTCGGCGATGTGGTCGAGCAGGATCCGCGTGTCGAAGCGCTCGGCATGCAGCCGGAAGCGCTCCATCAGCTCGGGCCCCTGCACGCCCATCGCGTCGGCCGGCCAGTTGTCGACCTCGGTGGTGGTCATCAGCTGGCCGCCTTGCGCCATGCCGGTGACCAGCAGCGGCTTCAGGTTGGCGCGCGCGGCATAGATGGCGGCCGAGTAGCCGGCCGGGCCGGAGCCGAGGATCAGGACGGGGGCGTGGTGGGTGGGAAGGCTCATGGCAGGGTTGCTCACGGGTTCATCACAGTCGGGCCGCGTCGAGGCGGCGGGCGAAGGCTTCCGGCGCCTCGTAGCCGATCGTGCGGGCCGTGGGCAGCTCGCTGCCCTGGGCATCGAAGAACAGCACCGCGGGCGGGCCGAACAGGCCGAAGCGCCGCATCAGCGCCTTCGCCTCGGCCGTGTCGGCGGTGACGTCGGCCTGCAGCAGCAGCGCGCGCTCCATGCGCGGCCGGATGGCGGGATCGCTGAAGGTCAGGTGCTCCATCTCCTTGCAGGAGACGCACCAGTCGGCATACAGGTCCAGCATCACCGGGCGGGCCGCAGTGCGCAGCGCGGCGTCCAACTCCTCCAGCCGCGTGATGCGCTGGAAGGCCGGCCCGGCTTTCGCCTCGGCGCGGGCAACGTCGCCGCCCTGGCCGGCGCGAGCGAGATGGCGCAGCGGCTGCAGCAGGCTGTCGCCGCCCGACAGCGAGCCGGCCAGCACCGCCACCGCCCACAGGCCCAGCACCAGCGACAGGCCACGCAGCACCCGGGTGCGGGTGGCCTCGAAGGCACCCAGGCCGACCAGCAGCACCAGCGCGCCGGCACCGGCCACGCCCATCGTGGCCTGGATGGGCAGCACCGGCGAGACCAGCCACAGCGCCACCGCCAGCAGCAGCACGCCGAAGAAGGTCTTGACGTGCTCCATCCAGCGCCCGGCGCGCGGCAGCAGGCTGCCCGCCGACAGGCCCAGCAGCAGCAGCGGCACGCTCATGCCCGCGGCCAGCGCGAACAGCGCGGCACCGCCCAGCACGACGTCGCGGGTCTGGCTGATGTAGAGCAGCGCGCCGGCCAGCGGTGCCGCGACGCAGGGTCCCACCAGCAAGGCCGACAGCCCGCCCATCGCGAAGACGGCCAGGTGGCGGCCGCCGGTCAGGCGGTTCGACGCGCCGTTGACCCGCTCCTGGATGAAGCCGGGCATCTGGAACTCCCACACGCCGAACATCGACAGCGCGAGCAGCGACAGCAGCGCCGCGAAGCTGCCCAGCACCCAGGGGTTTTGCAGCGCGGCGGCGAAGCCCGCGCCCAGCAGGCCCGCGACCACGCCGGCCGAGGTGTAGACCAGCGCCATGCCCAGCGAGTAGGCCAGCGCCAGGCCGAAGCCCTTGCCGCGCGAGACCGCCTCGCCCTGGCCGACGATGATCGACGACAGGATGGGCAGCATGGGCAGCACGCAGGGGGTGAAGGACAGCAGCAAGCCGCCGAGCAGGAACATGCCCACCACCTTCAGCAGGCTGCCCGAGCGAAGTGCGGCGGCGCTGCTGTCGTTGGGGATGTCGTTGGGGATGGCGGCAGCGGCCGTTGCGGCCGGCGCCGGCGCCGCGATGGCGGCGGGCGCACTGGCCGGACCGGCCGCCGGCGCGTCCGCGAAGTCATCGGCCGCCGCCCAACTCACGCTCAGCGCCCCGCCCGGCTCACGCTGCCAGCTGACGCTGCCGCGCTGCGGCGGGTAGCACAGGCCGCGGTCGGCGCAGCCCTG
>DATHWJ010000038.1:0-3318 GCA_035460745.1 Ideonella sp.
AACTTGGGGGGCTGCACGCCACGAACTAGGGGTTCTCTTCGCAGCATGCCTGACTAGGATCGGCGGGCGAATCAGCAAGGAGCCCCACATGCCAGTTGCCGTTTCATACCCAGGCGTCTACGTCGAGGAGATACCCAGCGGCGTGCGCACCATCACCGGTGTGGCCACGTCGATCACGGCCTTCATCGGGCGCGCGGCGAGGGGGCCGGAGGAGCCGGTCATCGTCAACAGCCAGGGTGACTTCGAGCGCCAGTTCGGCGGCCTGGATCCGGGCTATCCGCTGGCTTATGCGGTGCGCGATTTTTATCAGAACGGCGGCGCGCAAGCCGTCATCGTGCGGCTCTACAAGAAGCCGGCCGGCGACGCCGTCAACGAGACCGCGGCCATCAAGCTGACCAACCTGGTGCTGCAGGCGGCGTCGCGCGGCGCCTGGGCCAACTCGCTGCGCGTGCGCATCGACGACAAGGTGTCGGCCGACATCGCGGCCCGCTACGGCCTGGCCGCGGCCGACCTCTTCAACCTGACCGTGCGCGACACCGCCAGCGGCGCGACCGAGACCTTCGTCAACCTGACGGTCAAGGAGAGCCCGCGCCGCGTCGACCGCGTGCTGCTGGCCGAGTCCGCGCTGCTGCGTGTCGCCGAGGCCACCACCTTGCCCGGCACCAGCGTGCCGCCCAAGCACGGCGACCCGGCGGCCGGCAAGACGCTGTGGGACGACGACACCGCCTCCACGCCGGTGCTGGCGGCCGATGCCGGCAGCAACAGCGCGCCGCTCGACCTGGCGACCTACACCGGCGACGAAACCGCCAAGACCGGCCTCTTCGCGCTGCGCAAGACCGACTTGTTCAATCTCCTGTGCATCCCCCCCGACACCCGCGAGGGCGATACCGACAAGTCCGTCTACAGCGCCGCGCTCAACTTCTGCGTGCAGCGCCGCGCGATGCTGATCGTCGATGCGCCGGCGGCCTGGAAGAGCGCCAACGACATCGTCAAGAACAACAACCAGGCCCTCACGGACCTCAACCTGAGCGGCACGGCGGCGCGCAACGCCGCGCTGTTCTTCCCGCGCGTGGTCGAGGCCGACCCGCGCCGCGACGGCCAGCTCGACACCTTCGCGCCCAGCGGCGCCATCGCCGGCCTCTTTGCCCGCACCGACACCAACCGCGGCGTCTGGAAGGCACCGGCCGGCATCGACGCCGCGCTCTCCGGCGTGCAAGGCCTCTCGGCCAGCCTCACCAACGAAGAGAACGGCCAGCTCAACCCGCTGGGCGTCAACTGCCTGCGCGTGTTCCCGGTCTTCGGCCGCGTGGCCTGGGGCGCGCGCACGCTGCGCGGCGCCGACCTGCTGGCCGACGAATACAAGTACATCCCCGTGCGCCGCACCGCGCTGTACATCGAGGAGAGCCTGTTCCGCGGCCTGCAGTGGGTGGTCTTCGAGCCCAACGACGAGCCGCTGTGGGCCCAGATCCGCCTCAACGCCGGCGCCTTCATGCACAACCTGTTCCGCCAGGGCGCTTTCCAGGGTGCTTCGCCACGTGACGCCTACTTCGTCAAGTGCGACAAGGAGACCACCACGCAGAACGACATCAACCTCGGCATCGTCAACGTGGTGGTCGGCTTTGCGCCGCTGAAGCCGGCCGAGTTCGTGATCATCAAGCTGCAGCAGATGGCTGGGCAGATCGACGTTTGACGCCACCCCCAAGGAGCGACCATGGCCCAGTTCACGATCAACGCCGAGCGTTTCGACCCCTACAAGAACTTCAAGTTTCGCGTCAAGTGGGACGGCAAGTACGTCGCCGGCGTCAGCAAGGTCAGCGCCTTGAAGCGCACCACCGAGGTCGTCAAGCACCGCGACGGCGGCGACCCCAGCAGCAGCCGCAAGTCGCCGGGGCGCACCGAGTTCGAGGCCATCACGCTGGAGCGCGGCGTGACGCACGACAAGGAGTTCGAGCAGTGGGCCAACAAGGTCTGGAACTTCGGTGCCGGGCTGGGCGCGGAGAGCGCGCTGAAGGGCTTCCGCAAGGACTTGATCATCGAGGTCTACAACGAGACCGGCCAGCTCGCGCTGGCCTACAAGGTCTTCCGCGCCTGGGTCTCGGAGTTCCAGGCGCTGCCCGACCTGGACGCCAACGCCAACGCCATCGCGATCCAGCACATCAAGCTGGAGAACGAGGGCTGGGTGCGCGACGTCGAAACCGCCGAGCCGGCGGAGATCGACTTCACCGACCCGGCCTGACGCCTCGCACCACCCGCCGTGCCGCCCCTGGCCCACCCAGCCCGCCATGAACGCCCCCAGCGCGCAAGCCTTGTTACGGTCGTGGGAGATCGGCCACGCCGCCGGCCCGGTGCGCCGCGCGCTCGCGATGCTGCAGGCCGGCTGGCCCGAGCGGCCGGCGGCCGAGTGGTCTCGCTTGCCGATCGGCGAGCGGGATGCCTGGTTGCTGGGCCTCCACGAAGCGCTCTTCGGCACCCGGCTCGAAACGCTGACGCCGTGCCCAGCCTGCGGCGAGCAGCTGGAAGCGGGCTTCGAGACGAGCGACCTGCGTGCCGGCCTGCCCACGCCGGGTGAGGCCCCCGCCGACACGCCGACGGCCTGGCAGGCCGGCGCCTACCGCATCAGCTACCACGCGCCCAACAGCGATGACCTGCTGCAGGTGCTGGCCGACGATCTACCCGCCGAAGCGGCACCGCAGCATCTGCTGGCCAGGTGCATCGAGGCAGCCAGCCGCGATGGCGCGCCGATCGCGGCCACCGACCTGCCGGCCGAGGTCGCCGCGGGGCTGCAGCAGCAGATGGCCGCGCGAGACCCCGGCGCCGACATCCAGATCAGTCTGCGTTGCGCCGCCTGCGACCATGCCTTCGACAGGCGCTTCGACATCGCCAGCTACCTGTGGAGCGAGCTCGACGACTGGGCCCAACGCACGCTCGCCGAGGTGCACACGCTGGCGGGCGCCTACGGCTGGAGCGAGCAGGCCATCCTCGAGTTGAGTGCGGCGCGGCGCGGCCACTACATCGGTCTGGTGAGCGCATGAGCTACCTGCACCATCTGATCGAGCGGGCGCAGGGCAGGGCCCCGGTGCTGCAGCGACGCCAGCCGGCGCTGTTCGAGCCGGCCACGCCCTGGGCGGGCGGCGTCGCCAGGCCTGCCGAGGAAGCGGCTGAGCCCACGCTCGGTGCAGCCTCCGCGGCATCGCCACCCGCGCCCGCCAGCCGGGCTGAAGCGGCGAGGCGCGCACCGAGCCGGGCCGAGCAGGCTGCCGTGCCGCCGGTGGTGGCGGTGCGCGCCGTGGCGGCTGCCGAGCCGGTCTCGCAGCGCGT
>DATHWJ010000039.1:0-2400 GCA_035460745.1 Ideonella sp.
CTCGAGGGCCAGCAACACCGCATTGCCGCTGAAACCAAGCAGGCCGAGCACGGCCATACCGGCGAACAGTTCGGGCGCCTGGAACGAGCGCGCGGCCAGCAGCAGCGCGTGGCCGATACCGGGCATGGAGGCCAGCATCTCGCCGACGGTGGCGATCACCAGCGCCAGCGTGAGCCCGACGCGCAGGCCCGCCAGCACATCCGGCAACGCGGCCGGCAGCGCGATCTTCAACAGCCAGGCGGCGGGCCGCAGGTGCAGCAATCGGCGCAGGTCGCGCAGGCGCGGGTCGACGCCGGCAAAGCCCTGGGTGGTCGCGAGCAGCGCCGGCCAGATCGATCCTGCCACCACGACCGCCAGCACCATCGCGGGTGTCAGCCCCCACAGCGCGACGGCCAGCGGTATCAGCGCCGGGGCCGGCAGCGGGCGCAGCGTCTCCAGCGTCGGCTGCAGCCACGCGGACAGGCGCGCCGAGCTGCCGACCAGCGCGCCGAGCGCGATGCCGAGCACGCTGGCGATGCCCCAGCCCTGCAGCGTGCGCCACACAGTGTGGCCGGTGAGCCGCCACCAATCGCCCTGCGCGTAGCCGCGCACCAGCGCCCGCAACGCGGCGTCGGGGGTCGGTGCGTAAGCCAATGGCACCCAGCCCGCATGCGTCGCGACGGCCCAGAGGGCGATGAGCGCACCCAGCACGGCCAGCGGCGAGAACAGCGGGGGCCACCTCATCGCGGCATCCGCCCATCGCGCCATTGCCGCCGCTCCGGCGACAGGCGGCGCTCCACGCCCAGCAGCACGGCATTCGCCGCCCAGCCCAGCGCGCCCGTCCAGCCCAGCAAGGCCAGCATCCGGTCCGGCTGCAGCGACTGCTGCGCATCGATCATCGCGAAGCCCAGGCCTTGTGGATTCGCCACCACCTCGACCGACACCGCCACCACCAGCGCCACCCCCAGCGCCAGGCGCAGCGCGACGACCAGGCGCGGCAGCGCGGCGGGCAACACCAGCAGGCGGAACCGGTCGGCGGACGAAAGCCGCAGCAGCCGGCCGACGTCGATCAGGCACGGATCGACCTGCGCCACCGCCGCCTGCGTCAACAGCAGCATGGGCCACAGGCTGGAGAAGGCGACGACCGCGATCTCCATGCGCCAGCCCAGCCCGAACACCAGCATCGCCAGCGGGATCAGCGCGACCGCGGGCAGCGGCCGCAGCAGCTCGACGGTCAAGCCACCGGCCTGCGCCGCGCGCCGCGCCAGGCCGAACCAGCCGCCGAGCAGCAGGCCCGCGCCGCCGCCGAGTGCGAGGCCGGCGAAGCTGCTGCCCAGCGTCTCCAGGCTCAACCGCCACAGGCTGCCGTCGAGCGCCAGCGCCCACAGCGCTCGCAACGCCGCGCTGGGCGGGGCCAGCAGCTCGGTCGACCGGCCGCCCAGCGCGGCTTCGGCGGCCAGCAGCAGAGCCACAGGCAGCGCAGCGCCTTTCAGGGCGATCGGCAGCAGTGCGCCCTTCATCTCATGCGCTCATGCATGCCCGGCCAACACATGGCCGAAGGCCTCACGGCGCAGCGCCACAAAGCCTGGGTGTTCACGGGTCGCCAGCGCGTCGCGCGGGCGTGGCAAGCGCACCTCGAAGTCGCGCACCAGACTGGAGGCAGCACCGTCCGGCCCTGGATTCCCGACATTTCGAAGGGCAATCACCCGGTCGCCGAGGTAGATCGCTTCATCCAGATCGTGCGTCACGAACAGCACCGTCAGCCCGGTGTGTGCCGCCAGCCGCAGCAACTGGTCCTGCAAACCCTGGCGCGTCAACGCGTCCAGGGCGCCGAAGGGCTCGTCCATCAGCAGCAGCGCCGGTTGCTGCGCCAGGCAGCGGGCGATCTGCAGCCGCTGCTGCATGCCGCCGGACAACTGCGCCGGGTGGGCTTTGGCGTGTGCGGCCAGGCCCACGCTCGCGAGCAGATCAGCGATCCGCGCCTCGCGCTCGGCGCGGGGCACGCCGCGCGCTTCCAGCGCCAGGCTGACGTTGCCGTGCGCCGTGCGCCACGGCAGCAGCGCGCGGCCGTAGTCCTGGAACACCAGCGCCACGTCGTCGGCCGGGCCCTGCACCGGCTGCCCGTGGCGCAGCACCCGGCCTTCGCTCGGCAGCGCCAGCCCGGCCAGCAGGCGCAGCAGCGAGGTCTTGCCGCAGCCGGAGGGGCCGATCACGCAGACCACCTCGCCGCGCCGGATGTCGAAGCTCAAAGCCCTCAGCACGCGCCGCGCGCCGAGCTGCAGCGAGACGTCGTCCAAGCGGGCCAGCAAGGTGTCGTTCAACTCAGTTCTCCACGCCGAACGCGGCACCCGCGACGCATGAGCCGACCCAATCAAGGGCGTGCGCGGATCCGGCTTTGCCGGTCCGCAGCGCGAGCCCCCT
>DATHWJ010000040.1:0-15046 GCA_035460745.1 Ideonella sp.
TGCAGACCGGCGCGAAGTACGCGTCGGCGATGCTGAAGTCGCCGAACAGGAACGGGCCGGCGCTGTCGTCGAGCGCTTCGTCCCACATCGCGTCGAGGCGCTTGAGGTCCTTCGCCGCGCCGGGCTTCTCGCGCAGCATGCGCTCGCCGATCTCGGGCAAGCGCGCCTCGAGGTTCATGCCGAAGGTGCTGCGCAGCTCGCCGAAGCCCGAGTGCATCTCGGCGCAGAGGCTGCGCGCGCGGGCTCGCTGCTTCGGGTCGCGCGGCCAGAGGTGCTTGTCGGGAAAGCGCTCGGCCAGCGTTTCGGCGATCGCCAGGCTGTCCCAGATCGCCAAGCCGTCGTGGATCAGCAACGGCACCCGGCCCGAAGGCGCGAGCGCGAGCATCGTCTTCTTGAACGGCGAGTCGTCCTCCCAGTCGAGGCGCACCTTCTTCTCCTCGAACGGGATGCCGGCATGCTTCATCAGCAGCCAGGGACGCAACGACCAGGAGGAGTAGTTCTTGTTGCCGATGTAGAGCTGCATGGCGGTGTCCGGTGGGTGGCTGTCAAGGAGAGCCCGTGATCGTAGGCCAGCACCGCCCCGCATGGGGTGACGACGGTGCATCGCGGCGATGTCGGCGGCGCATCAATGCCAACGCGCGGCACCGCGCGCCCAATTACCGGCGCGGGTGTGTGCCCAGGTAGCGCTTGCGCCAGAAGAATGCGACCAGGCTCAGGCCGACGACCGCCATGATCCCCGATGCGATCCAGAAGCCGGTGGCCCGGTGTATCAGCGGCAGGGTGTCGAAGTTCATGCCGAAGATGCCGGTGATCAGGTTGAGCGGCAGGAAGATGGCGGTCAGCACCGTCAGCGTGCGCATGATGTCGTTGGTGCGGTGGCCCAGCGCCGAGAAGTGCATCTGCACGGCGGCTTCGGCCGACTGCTGCAGCCGCCGCACATGGGTGAGCACCCGCTCGATGTGCTCCAGCACGTCGCGCGAGCGCACCCGCAGCAGCTCGCGCTCGCGCTGCGCCGTCGCGCCGCTTTCGGCCGGCCATTCGTCGAGCGCATCTATCCACTCCTGGATCGCGGCCCGCTGGTCCTCGCAGGTGTCTTCCAGCATGTGCAGCGCGTCGCGCGAGGCCAGCAGCACCTGCCAGTCGGTGAAGCGGCCCTTGGGGTTGAACAGCTCGGCCTGCAGCGTCGCGAGCTGGCGGGTCAGCAGGCGGCGCAGCTCCAGGTAGCTGTCCACCATGTGGTTCACCATGCGCAGCATCAGGTCGGCCGGGCTGCTGGGCAGCCGGCCGGCACCGCGCAGGTCGGACTCGTGGCGGTGTTGCGTGAGACGCTGGGCGAAGAACTCGCGCACCTGGCAATCGGTGGGGTGCACGGTCAGCAGCACCCGGTCGAAGATGGCGAAGCCGACCGGGCTGGTGTCTATCGCCGCCAGCGCGCGCTGGGCCGAGGCCAGCGTGCCGTGCTCTTCGTCGAGGAAGAGCGACTTGCTGCCGGCGCCCGCGGCGAGGCGGCGGAACACCAGCATGTCGTACCACGAGGTGTCCTCGAAGTGCGAAGGCAGTTGCAGATTCAGCAGGTCGCTGACGTGCAGGTCGGCCAGCGCGCCGCCGGCGTTGCCCTGCAAGAAGGCCTGCAGCGGCTCGCGCTGAACCTCGAACTCGCGCCGGCCGCAGCCTATCCAGAGGAAGCCGGTGGGTGGCAGCGAGGCCGGCAGCTGCAGCAGCTCGTCGAAACAGTCGGGGGCGATGTGGAAGATGCGCATGGCAGCGGGCGGCGGGCAGGCCGGACCGGTCGCGGGCGGCATTGGCCCGCCTGCGGCTCCGGCGGCGGCGGTCACGGGGTCTTCAGCAGCCGCGCTGCGTCGAGGGCGAAATAGCTCAGCACGCCGTCGGCGCCAGCGCGCTTGAAGGCCAGCAGCGTCTCCATCATCACCGCGTCGTGGTCCAGCCAGCCGTTGGCGGCGGCGGCCTTGAGCATCGCGTACTCGCCGCTGACCTGGTAGGCGAAGGTGGGCATGCGGAACTCGTCCTTCACGCGGCGCACGATGTCCAGGTAGGGCAGGCCGGGCTTGACCATCACCATGTCGGCGCCCTCGGCGATGTCCAGCGCCACTTCGCGCAGCGCCTCGTCGCTGTTGGCCGGGTCCATCTGGTAGGTCTTCTTGTCGCTCTTGCCGAGGTTCTTGGCCGAGCCCACGGCATCGCGGAACGGGCCGTAGAAGGCGCTCGCGTACTTGGCGCTGTAGGCCATGATGCGGGTGTGGATCAGGCCGGCGCCTTCGAGCGCGCCGCGGATCGCGCCGATGCGGCCGTCCATCATGTCCGAGGGCGCGACGATGTCGACCCCGGCCTGGGCCTGCACCAGCGCCTGGCGCTGGAGCATCGCCACCGTCGGCTCGTTGATGATGTAGCCGCGCTCGTCGAGCAGGCCGTCCTGGCCGTGGCTGGTGAAGGGGTCGAGCGCGACATCGGTCAGCAGGCCCAGCTCGGGGAAGCGCGATTTCAGCGCCTGCACCGCGCGCGGCACCAGGCCGTCGGGGTTGGTGGCCGCTATGCCGTCGGGCGTCTTCAGCGCCGCGTCTATCACCGGGAACAGCGCCATCACCGGCACGCCCAGTTCCAGGCAGGCCTCGGCCTTGGCCAGCAGCAGGTCGATGCTGAGCCGCTGCACGCCGGGCATGCTGGCGACGTCCTCGACACGGTTTTTGCCGTCCAGCACGAACACCGGCAGGATCAGGTCGGCCGCGCTCAGCGCGTGTTCGCGCACCATCGCGCGGCTGAAGGCATCGCGCCGCAGCCGGCGCGGCCGGCTGGCGGGAAAGGGGGGCAAGGTGGGCAAAAGAATCGACTCCTGGACGGGCGCTCGGCGGTGCCATTGCACGCACGGCGCACCGGGTGGGATGCGGGGCAAAGCACTGCAAAGCAAGCAATTTTGCGTCAGCCCCCTATGGTACAGAGCGCCAAACCGGTGTTAAAGTTACGGTTGAGTGACGCCCGCGAGGGTATTGCTCCCTGCTTTTCCTCCCTGAGCAGGTGCCTTCACGTGATGACAGCGTCAAGGCTTTTCAGCCCCGGCTCCATGCCGGGGCTCTTTCTTTTGTGGCGTCCATAATCGCTCGCCATGACGACCACCTACCTCTGGGTCAAGGCCTTCCACATCGTCTTCGTGGCGAGCTGGTTCGCGGGCCTGTTCTACCTGCCGCGGCTCTTTGTCAACCTGGCAATGGTCGCGCCCGACAGCCACGCCGAGCGCGAACGCCTGCTGGTGATGGCGCGCAAGCTCTACCGCTTCTCCAGCTTTTTGATGGTGGCCGCCTTGGCGCTGGGCCTCTGGCTCTGGCTGGGTTTCGAGGCCTGGCGCGGCGCGGGCCATGGCTGGCTGCACGCCAAGCTGGCCCTGGTGCTGGGGGTCATCGGCTACCACCACTACTGCCGCGTGCTGCTGCGCTCGTTCGAGCAGATGGCCAACAAGCGCAGCGACCGCTGGTTCCGGGTCTTCAACGAGCTGATCGTGTTGGTCTTCATCGCCATCGTCGTGCTGGTGGTGGTCAAGCCTTTCTGAGGCGCTGTTGCCCGGCCTGATGAGCGACGGCGACGCTTCTCCCGCCAGCGAGCCCCCCGGCGAACCGGCGGCAGAGCCGTCGGGCGCCATGGGCGGCCGGCACCGCAGCTCGGCGGTGCCGCTGGCGCTGGTGTTCGCCGGGCTGATCGTCTATGCCAGCCTCTACCCCTTTGCCGGCTGGTTCTGGCCGGCAGGCGCGGCGCCCACCGAGCTGCTGGCGCTGACCATGCCGCGCTGGCGCATCCCGGCCGACATGTGGTTCAACTTCCTCGGCTACCTGCCGCTGGGGGCCTTGCTGTATGGGGCCGGCGTGCGCAGCGGCGGGCGGGCGCTGCCGGTCTGGCTGGGCGCGGTGCTGCTGGGCGTGGCGCTGTCTTATGCGATGGAGGTCACGCAGCAGTTCTTGCCGCGCCGCTATCCCTCGCTGCTCGACTTGATGCTCAATGGCGCCGGCACGGTGGGCGGCGCGACGCTGGCCGCCGTGCTGCAGGCCCTGCGCGTGATCGACCACTGGCAGGCGGCGCGCAACCGCTGGTTCATCTGGCGCAGCGGCGGCGCGCTGGCGCTGATGCTGCTGTGGCCGGTGGGGCTGCTGTTCCCCGCACCGATGCCGCTGGGCCTGGGGCCGGGCTGGGAGCGGCTGCAGGGCGGCCTGGTCGAGCTGCTGACCGACGTGGCCTGGGCGCAGGACTGGCTGCTCTCGCTGGAGGCCTCGCCGCTCGAGCTCAGCCGCCTGGTCCCGATGCAGGAGGGCCTGGGCGTGATGCTGGGGCTGCTGGGGCCGTGCCTGCTGGCCTTCTCGGTCACCCGGCCGGGCTGGCGGCGAGCGGTGCTGGCGCTCGGCGCGGCGCTGCTGGGTTTTTGCACCACCACGCTGTCGGCCGCGCTGAACTTCGGGCCCGGCCACGCGCTGGCCTGGCTGACGCCGGTAGTATGGCCGGCCTTCATCGTCGCGTTGGCGGTGGCCGCGGCGCTGCTGATGGCCAACCAGCGGCTGGCGGCCACGCTGGGCATCGTGGTGCTCTCGGCCCAGGTGATGCTGGTGGCACAGGCCCCCGCCGACCCCTACTTCGCCGACAGCCTGCAGGCCTGGGAGCAGGGGCGTTTCATCCGCTTCCACGGGCTGGCGCAATGGGTGGGCTGGCTGTGGCCGCTGGCCGCGATCGCCTGGCTGGCGGGACGTGTCGCATCGCCCCGGAAGTAACCCGCAGACACGTTGGCGCGGTGGTCGCTGCCTACAATCCCGCCAATGAGTTATTACCGGCACCACATCTTCTTCTGCCAGAACCTGCGCGAGAACGGCGAAGGCTCCTGCGCGCCGCTGGGCGCGCAGGCCGGGCTGGACCGCTGCAAGAAGCAGGTCAAGAGCGCCGGGCTGGCAGGCGTGGGCGGGGTGCGCGTCAACAAGGCGGGCTGCCTGGACCGCTGCGCCGGCGGGCCGGTGGCCGTGGTCTACCCCGAGGCGGTCTGGTACACCTATGTCGACGAGGCCGACATCGACGAGATCGTCGAGTCGCACCTGAAGAACGGCAAGCCGGTGGCGCGCCTGATGCTGGGGCCCGAGGTCGGCCGCTGAGGCGCCGCCCACCCACCCCCGCATGAACTCGAACACACAGCGCCTGCAGATCGCCGGCCCGGCCGGTGCGCTGGAGCTCGCGATCGACGAGCCGCCGGAGGGCGCCGTGCGCGGCGTCGCGGTGATCTGCCACCCGCACCCGCAGCACGGCGGCACGATGGACAACAAGGTCGCGCAGACGCTGGCGCGCGCCTTCGTGCAACTGGGCTACCGCGCGGTGCGTTTCAACTTCCGCGGCGTCGGCCAGTCGGCGGGCGGCTGGGACGAAGGCCGCGGCGAGATAGACGACGCGCTGGCCGTGATCCAGGCCCGGCGCGACCCGGCCCTGCCGCTGGTGCTGGCGGGCTTCTCCTTCGGCGGCTTCGTCGCCAGCCAGGCGGCGGCGCGCTTGCCGGCCGATGCCAAGGCCGAGCGGCTGGTGCTGATCGCGCCGGCCACGGCCAATTTCGAGGTGGCCGCGGTGCCCGCCGACACGCTGGTGGTGCACGGCGACGCCGACGAGGTCGTGCCGCTGCCCGCCACCCTGGCCTGGGCCCGGCCGCAGACACTGCCCATCGTGGTGGTGCCGGGGGTCGGCCATTTTTTCCACGGGCAGCTCGCGCTGCTCAAATCGCTGGTCGTGAACGCCTGGCACCGCTGAGGCACGGCGGCCACCGGCCGCCCGCGCAGCGCCTCGCCCGACGCAACCCGACCGGCCTCTCCAGAGTCCCTTGCCTTCCATGAATGTTTTCCAGTCCCTGATCTGCGGCGCCACGCTGGCGCTGAGCCTGACCCTGAACCCGGCCGCGGCGCAGACGCCGCAGCCGCCCGAGATCGCCGCCAAGGGCTACCTGCTGATCGACATGACGTCTCGCCAGGTGCTGGCCGAGCGCAATGCCGACGCCCCAGCCGAGCCGGCCTCGCTGACCAAGCTGATGACGGCCTACCTGGTCTTCGGCGCGCTGCGCGACAAGAAGCTCTCGCTGGAGCAGCGCCTGCCGGTCTCCGAGCGCGCCTGGAGCGAGCGCAAGGGCGGCGGCTCGCTGATGTTCATCGACACCACGATGACGCCGACCGTCGACGAGCTGCTGAAGGGCGTGATCGTGCAGTCCGGCAACGACGCCTCGGTGGCGCTGGCCGAGGCCGTGGGCGGCAGCCTGGACAACTTCGTCAACATGATGAACCGCCAGGCGCAGGCCTGGGGCCTGAAGAACACCAGCTTCAAGAACGTCACCGGGCTGACCGAAGCCGGCCACCGCAGCACGGCGCGCGACCTGGCCTTCATCGCCCAGCAGATCATCCGCGACTTCCCCGACCGCTACCCCTACTACTCGATCCGCGAGTACAGCTTCAACAACATCCGCCAGGACAACCGCAACCTGCTGCTGCGCCGCGACCCGACGGTCGACGGCATGAAGACCGGCTTCACCGACGCCGCCGGCTATTGCCTGCTCGCGTCGGCGCAGCGCGACTTCCCGAACGGCAAGCGGCGCTTGCTGTCGGTGGTGATGGGCGCCGAGTCCATGCAGGGCCGGGCCAACGAGAGCCAGAAGCTGCTGAACTGGGGCTACACCGCCTTCGACGCGGTGCGCTTGTTCGAGGCCGGCAAGACCGTGGCGACCGTGCCGGTCTGGAAGGGCGCCAGCGCCGAAGCCAAGCTGGGCAGCGAGGGCGCCCTGTTCGTCGCCGTGCCCAAGGGCGAAGGCGACCGCCTGAAGACTTCCATCGAGCGCACCGACCCGCTGATCGCCCCGCTCGCCAAAGGCCAGCGCGTGGGCACGCTGAAGGTGGCGACCACCGGCGGTGCGGTCGTCGCGACGCTGCCGCTGCAGGTGCTGGAGGCCGTGCCCGAGGCGGGCATCTTCGGCCGCGCCTGGGATGCGATCCGGCTCTGGATCAAGTAACCTGCACGCTGGTTGTGCCTGGAGGTGGTGATGAGCGTGTTGCCCGACACCCTTTGTGATCTGAACGGTGAGCTCCTGCCACTGTCGCAGGCCAAGGTCTCCGTGCTCGATCGGGGCTTCTTGTTCGGCGACGGCGTCTACGAGGCCATGCCGGTCTACGGCCGGCGCGTCTTCCGCTTCGACGAGCACCTGGCGCGGCTGGCGCGCAACCTCGAGAAGCTGCGCATCCCGCCGCCCTTCGGCCGCGACGAGTTGCTCGCGCGGGTGCGCCGGCTGATCGCCGCGCAGCCGGCCGACGACCAGTTCCTCTACCTGCAGGTCACGCGCGGGGTCGCGATGCGCGACCACGTGATGCCGGCAGACCTGGTGCCGACCGTGTTCATCATGAGCAACCCGCTCAAGCCGGTGGCGGCCGAAGCGCGCCACCAGGGGGTGGAGTGCGTCAGCGCACGCGACTTCCGCTGGGAGCGGGCCGATCTCAAGTGCACCTCGCTGCTGGGCAATGTGCTGGCGCGGCAGATCGCCGCCGACGCGGGTGCCGCGGAGACCATCCTGTTTCGCGAGGGCGCGCCGGGCGGGCCCTGGCTCACCGAGGCCTCGTCGAGCAATGTCTGGATCGTGCTGGAGGGCGCGCTGCTTGGCCCGGCGATGAACGAGCACGTGCTCGAAGGCATCCGGGTCGAGCTGCTGCGCGAGCTCTGCGAAGAAGAAGGCATCGCCTACAACCTGCGGCCGATCAGCGAGGCCGACGTGCGGGTGGCCGACGAGGTGCTGCTGAGCTCCTCCGGCAAGGAGGTGCTGGCGGTGACGCGGCTGGACGGCGAGCCGGTGGGGCACGGCGCCTTGCGCGGCAAGCCGGGTCCGGTCTACGGCCGGCTCTACGAGGCCTACCAGCGCGCCAAGCGCGAGCAATGCATTTGATGAGGCCGTGAGCCGCCCGAGGTCGGCCCCGCCAGAAGGATTCCAGAAGCCATGCCACAAGTCCCCCCCGAGATTCCACCCGAACAATCGCTGATCGAGTACCCGAGCGCCTTCCCCATCAAGGTGATGGGCGTGCATGCCGAGGGCTTTGTCGATGCGGTGGTGGCGGTCGCCTTGCAGTTCGACCCCGAATTCGATGTGGCCACCGTCGAGACGCGGCCCAGCAAGGGCGGCAACTACCTGGGCGTGACGGTCACCGTGACGGCGACCAGCCGCGAACAGCTCGACGAGCTCTACCGCACCCTCTCGACCCACCCGATGGTGAAGGTCGTGCTCTGACGCCAGCCGGCGTTCAGCGCACCGGGGCCGAGGCGGCTGCGTCGCGGGCGTTGTCCGCGGCCAGCCGCGAATCGAGCTCCTTGAGCTTGTCCGGCGCGGCTTCGTCGCCCTGGTTGGCAGCCGCCGCATACCAGTAGCGCGCCAGCCGCAGGTCGGCCGGCACGCCGTCGCCCTTCTCGTACAGCGAGGCCAGGATGTACTGGGCGCCGACGTCGCCGCGCGTGGCGGCCAGCCTGTACCACTGCGCCGCCTGCGTGGCATCCGCCGGGGTGCCGCGGCCCATGAAGTAGGCGGTGGCGACCGCAACCTGGCCTTCGACACTGCCCGCGGCGGCGGCGCGGCCGTACCAGCTCAGCGCGGCAGGCAGGTCGGGCCGGCCGAGGCGGCCGCTCTCGTACAGCTCGCCCAGCGCGAGTTGCGCGGTCACGAAGCCGTGCCCGGCCGCGTCGGCCAGCAACTGCCGCGCGGCCTGGGCGCTGGCGCCGGGCACTTCGCCGTGCAGGTGCATGACGGCCAGGTCGTGCATCGCCGCCGGCGAGCCGGCGCGGGCGAGCGCCTCGAAGGCTGCCTGCGCCTGCGGGAAGGCGCCGCGCTCGTAGAGCGCGACCGCGCGCTCCAGCGCGGCGCGGTCGCGCGCCGTCTCTGCTGCCTGCAGCGGCAGCGTGGCGCCGAGCAGGGCGGCGCAGAGCAGGGCCAGGCGGAGCGGGGTGGTCGGCATGCATCGACGATACGCGAAAGCCATGCCCCCGGATGCCGGCAGGGGCAGGGCGCGGGCCGACAATCCGGCCATGCCCAGCCCAGCCATCGCCGCCGCCACGCTCGCCACGCCCGCGGCGACCCCGCTTCCCCCTGCTCCTCTGGTGCGCATGCTCGGCCTGCAGGCCTACCAGGAGAGCTTCGATGCGATGCGCGAGTTCACCGAGCAGCGCCGCGACGACACGCCCGACGAGATCTGGCTGGTGCGGCACCCGCCGGTGTTCACCCAGGGCCTGGCCGGCAAGGCCGAGCACCTGTTGGCCGCCGGCGACATCCCGGTGGTGCAGAGCAACCGCGGCGGGCAGGTCACCTACCACGGGCCCGGCCAGGTCGTGGCCTACCCGCTGGTGGACCTGCGCCGGCTGGGCATCTACGTCAAGGAGTTCGTCTTCCGGCTCGAGGCGGCGGTGATACAGACGCTGGACAGCGCCGGCG
Organism: Ideonella sp.; assembly: GCA_035460745.1. Classification (GTDB taxonomy): domain Bacteria; phylum Pseudomonadota; class Gammaproteobacteria; order Burkholderiales; family Burkholderiaceae_C; genus Ideonella. The sequence continues at coordinate 9,470 of DATHWJ010000040.1, forward strand.
TGGTGGGTTTCCGGGTCGGCGGCGCGCCCGGCATCTACGTGAACCTGGCCGATCCCTTCAACGCCGGCCTGCCGGCCGGGCCGCGCCAGGACCCGTTCGAGGGCCTGGGCAAGATCGCGGCGCTGGGCATCAAGGTGAGCCGGCACTGCAGCTACCACGGCGTTTCGCTCAACGTCGCGATGGACCTGGAGCCCTTTCGGCGCATCAATCCTTGCGGCTATGCCGGGCTGCGAACGGTCGATCTCGCTACACTGGGCGTCCGCGCCGAGCCCGATGCCGTCGCGGCCCGCCTGGCCGACCGGCTGGCGGCGCACCTGGGCCGCTGAAGATGCAGCGCCGCCCGCCGGACCCGCAAGGCAACTCCATGGCCCTCGACAACACGACCCACGAAGCCAAGACCGGCGCCGACTACGACGCGACCGCCAAGCAGAAGGCGCAGGCCAAGACGGCGCGCATCCCTATCAAGATCGTGGCTGCCGAGACGCTGAAGAAGCCCGACTGGATTCGCGTCAAGGCCGGCTCGCCGACCACCCGCTTCTACGAGATCAAGCAGATCCTGCGCGAGCACAAGCTGCACACCGTCTGCGAAGAGGCCTCCTGCCCGAACATCGGCGAGTGTTTCGGCAAGGGCACGGCGACCTTCATGATCATGGGCGACAAGTGCACCCGGCGCTGCCCGTTCTGCGACGTCGGCCACGGCCGGCCCGATCCGCTGGACGCCGACGAGCCGGCCAACCTGGCCCGCACCATCGCCGCGCTGAAGCTGAAGTACGTGGTGATCACCAGCGTCGATCGCGACGACCTGCGCGACGGCGGTGCCGGGCACTTCGTCGAGTGCATCCGGCGCGTGCGCGCCGAGTCGCCGGCCACCCGCATCGAGATCCTGACCCCCGACTTCCGCGGCCGCATCGACCGCGCGCTGGAGATCCTCACCGCCGCGCCGCCGGACGTGATGAACCACAACCTGGAAACCGCGCCGCGCCTGTACAAGGAAGCGCGCCCCGGTTCCGACTACCAGTACAGCCTGAACCTGCTCAAGCGCTTCAAGGCAGCGGTGCCCGGCGTGCCGACCAAGAGCGGCATCATGGTCGGCCTGGGCGAGACCGACGAAGAGATCCTGCAGGTGATGCGCGACATGCGCGAGCACGACATCGACATGCTCACCATCGGCCAGTACCTGGCACCCTCGGGCCACCACCTGCCGGTCAAGCGCTACGTGCACCCGGACACCTTCGCGATGTTCGAGGCCAAGGCGGTCGAGATGGGCTTCAGCCACGCGGCCGTGGGCGCGATGGTGCGCTCCAGCTACCACGCCGACAAGCAGGCCGAACACGCCGGCATGGTGATCTGACCCCGGGCCGCCGGGGCCTCGGCGCGGCGCCCGGCGAGTGCGCGCTTGCGTCAGGCTTCGGCCAGCAGCTCTTCGATCAGCGCATGCAGCGCCGGGAAATCCGGCTCGCCGACGTAGCGCTTGACGATGCCGCCCTTCTTGTCTATCAGGAAGGTGGTGGGCGTCAGCCGGATGTCGCCGAAGCTCTGCGCGATCACGCCGGTGTTGTCGATCGCGACGCCGAACGGCAGCTTGCGCGACTGGGCGAAGTTGGCGACATAGGTGGGCGGGTCGTAGCTCATCGCCACCGCCAGCGTGTCGAAACCCCGGCCCTTGAACTTCTCGTACGTGGCGACGATGTTGGGCATCTCCTTCACGCAGGTGACGCAGCTGGTGGCCCAGAAGTTCACCAGCACCACCTTGCCGCGCGCGCCGCTCAGGCCTTGCTTGCTGCCGTTCAGCAACGTGTAGGCGACATCGGGCGCGCTTTCGCGGCGCGAGCAGCCGCTCAGCAGCGAACCGCCGAAGGCAGCGGTTGCGACGAGGCCGGCGGAGAGAGCAAGATGGCGGCGGCGGTTCATACAAAGGAAGTGCAATGAAGCGACGGCAGTTTACGACGCGGGCCAGCGGCCTGCTGGTGGTGGGTGTTTGGCACCCGGCGGTGTGGGCCGGCCTGCTCAGCGAGGGCGACGCCTCGCTGGGCGTCAAGACGGCGCTGGAGCGCGGCGCCGTGGCGGCGGTGGGCCTGCTGGGCAAGCCGGACGGGTTCCTGAAGAACCCCAAGGTCAAGATCCCGCTGCCCGGCTTCCTGGAGGACGGCGCCAAGCTGCTGAAGTTCACCGGCCAGCAGAAGCGGGTCGACGAGCTCGTCACCGCGATGAACCGGGCCGCCGAGGCGGCCGTGCCGCAGGCCCAGGCGCTGCTGGTCAACGCGGTGAAGGCGATGTCGGTGCAGGACGCGCTGAAGATCGTGCAGGGCAACGACACCTCGGTGACGCGCTTCTTCGCCGACAAGACCCGCGCGCCGCTGGGCGAGAAGTTCCTGCCCATCGTCACCGAAGCGACCGAGAAGGTCTCGCTGGCCGACAAGTACAACGCGGTGGCCGGCAAGGTCTCCAGCCTCGGGCTGGTGAAGAAGGAAGACGCCAATATCCAGAGCTACGTGACCCGCAAGGCGCTGGACGGGCTGTACTTCATGATCGGTGAAGAGGAGAAGAAGATACGCCGCGACCCGATCGGCACGGGTAGCGACATCCTGAAGAAGGTGTTCGGCGGCTGAACGGGCGGTTTGGCGCCGCCCCGGCGCTCACATCGAGCGCGAGAGCTCGAAGATCAGTGCGGAGGGCAGCGACTGCAGCACGGTGTCGCGGCCGACCATGGCCGCGCTGTTGCTGCCTTCGGGCGAGAGCTCGAAGCCGGCGCCTTCTTCGGCGATCTCGATGAACACGAAGCTGGGCATCTCGCCGCACAGGCTGGTGCGCAGCCGCTCGAAGCGGTCGCCGGCCAGGGCGGACTCGTAGACGATGCCGTGCGGCAAGGCATCGCGGCAGAATTCTTCGGCCTCTTCGACACTGTTGACGAAATCGACCACCAGGCCCATGTGGCGGGTCGCTTCGCGCAGGTCGGCGCGCAGATCGCGGCGCGCGGCCAGCACCAGGATGTGGTTGCCGGCCAGCGGCTTGGAGTTGTCCGAGACGCCGAACTCCTGATCGACCTCGACGGCGGTGACGCCCTCGATCTGCTGGTGGATGGTGTGCGGGAAGTCCAGCGCCAGCGAGGTGCGGCCCTGGCTGTCGATGCGCTCTATGCCCAGCCCCAGCGTCCAGGCGATCTGCTGCACCAGCCGCCAGGCCATGGAGTCGAGCGGTGAGGCGCCGTCGCCCCGCGTGGCTGCAACCGTTTCGGGCACGGCCGCGCCGGTCGTCGTGTGGCTGAACTGGCAGCTCAGCCGCGCGATCTGCGGCCAGGCCCGCAGGTCGATGCGGAAGTCGATCGCGCCGCGCGCGTGCTCCAGGCCCCAGTCGGTCAGGGCCTGCAGCAGGGCGTGCAGCAAGGTGGCATCGACGACCACCTCGGCCGGGCGCAAAGCCTGCCGCAGCTCGATCTCGCGGGCGGTGGCTTCGCGGCCGCGCTGCACCAGCACGTCGCGCAGCATCTGCGTCAGCTGCACCTGCTCGGGGGACTGGCGGATGCGCCCGGAGGCGAAGCGGGCCAATTGCTGGCCGATCATGCCGACGCGCCGGGCCTGCTCGATCTCTTCGCGCAGGGCGCGCAGCCCGGCACGGTCGATCTTGCCGGTGGTGGCCAGCACGGTGACGCGCTCCAGTGCGCTGGACAGCACCTGCCCCACATCGCTGCCGATCTGGCCGATCAGCTCGCGCCAGTGGGCGTCGCTGGCCTGGGGCTGGGTGGCGGGAGGCTCGGCGGGCATGGAGGGGCGGAGGCGGTCTGGGGCATTCATGGCAGCAGGCCTGGCCGGCGACCCGGTCAGTGCGTCCGTGGATGGTGACACATTCTGCAACATGGGGGTCGGCGCGTCAGGGGCGGCGGACGATTATCAGAGGGGCTGGCGATGTTGGGGCCGCTGCGGGGCACGTCGTCCATCCCTTTGATCGATGGCGATGGCAGGGCGCAACGGCCTCGTGACGGCCTGCTCGGGATAATCCCGGGATGCTTGGGGAACCCCGTCACCGATTTGTTCCGCACGCCGCGATGCAGCGAGTGCATCTGGCTGCGTTGCTGCTGTGCGCGTGGGCCGCCGTGGCGGGCTGTACGCCGGCACTGGAGTGGCGCGAGATACGGCCCTCGGCGGCCGGCTTGCGGGCCAGCTTCCCGTGCCGGCCCAGCAAGCAGGTGAGGCAGGTGCCGCTGGCGGGGCCGCCGGTGGCGCTGACGCTGTATGTTTGCAAAGCGGACGCGGTGACCTTCGCGCTCAGCCATGCTGACGTGGACGACCCGTCCCGCGTGGCCGGCGCGCTGCAGGCCATGCGCGCGTCGGCCGAGGCCAACCTCGGCGCCGCGGCCTTGGCCGCCGGGCAGGCGGCCTGGCAAGTGCCTGGCATGACACCGCAGCCGGCCAGCGGGCGATGGTCCCTGCAGGGGCGGCTGCCGGACGGCAAGCCGGTGCGGGCGGAGCTGGCGGTCTTCTCGCGCGGCACCCATGTCGTGCAGGCCACTTTGCTGGGGGCGTCGGGCGGCGATGCGGTGGCGCAGCCGTTTTTCGAGGGCTTGCAGTTCGCGGATTGAGAGGGGCACGCAGGGCATGGCGCCGACCCGGGCTGTGTTGTTGTTGGTAAAGCTGCCGTAAAGATGTCCATAATCTGCATCCCGCCAGCCGCCCGGGTGTTGGTGTCACGAGTGCTCACCGTTGTACCCTGTCGTATGCCTGGTTTATTGATCATTGCCCATGCGCCGCTCGCGTCCGCCTTGAAAAGCGTGGCCGCCCATGTCTATCCCGAGAGCGCCAACAAGCTGGCCGCGCTCGATGTGCCGCCCGAATGGAGCGCCGAGCAGCTGGAGGCGGCGGCCCGGCAGGCGCTGGGCGAGGTGCTGGACCCCCAGGCCCTGATACTGACCGACGTTTTTGGGGCCACGCCCTGCAACGTGGCGCAGCGCATCGCCGATGGCAGCAGCGACGTGCGCGTGGTGACCGGGGTGAACGTGCCGATGCTGTGGCGGGCGATCTGCTACGCCCAGGAGCCGATCGATGCGCTGGTGACGCGCGCAGCCTCGGGCGGCGCGCAGGGCGTGATGCAGGTGGTCGCGGCCAAGCCGCAAAACCAGCCGGTACACTCCCGGCCACATGATCAGAAGCTCGCTCACCATCAGCAATAAGCTGGGCTTGCACGCCCGCGCTTCGGCCAAGCTCACCAAGCTGGCGAGCGGCTTTCAATGCGAGGTCTTCATGAGCCGCAACGGGCGGCGGGTGAATGCCAAGAGCATCATGGGCGTGATGATGCTGGCGGCCGGGCAGGGGGCCGAGATCGACGTCGAGACCGACGGCGCGGACGAGCAAAAGGCGATGGATGCCATCGCCGCACTGATCCACGACAAGTTCGGCGAGGGCCAGTAGACGCTGGCTCGGGCCCACCTGCCGGCGTCGCGCACGCCGCCGCCTTGCGGGCTGCCGTGCGCTTGGCAAGGCCAGGCCCCGTTCAGTCGCCCAGGAAGTGGCGCCGATAGCGTGCCGGCAGGTCGGCAAGCCGCATCAGCATCGGCAGGTCGGCGGTGTTGAAGTCGGGATCCCA
>DATHWJ010000041.1:0-1864 GCA_035460745.1 Ideonella sp.
GTGCCTGGCCGGCATCGGCGCGTGGCTGCGCGACCACCCGGTCGGCCTGGCCGTCTCGGCGCGCCTGTCGCATGCGGCCGGCCGCCATCAGCAGGCCGAGGAGGAGCACCAGGCCTGCCTGGACAGCATGCGCGCCGGCGCGCCGCCTTACCTCGCGGCGCTAGCTGACGCCTATGCCGGCTGGCGCGCGGGCGACAGCCGCGCCATGCCTGCCGCACCGCGCCTGGCCAGCCTGCTCTGAGGCCCATGCACCGCTGAGGCCCACGCACCGGCGAGCGGGGGGCGGTCATGATTTGGTCATCAAACTGGCAGGACTTTCTTCCAGGTGCGACCTACCGTTGCCGCTGCGGCCCCGTGCCCTTCACGGGCGTCTTTTCATTGCACACACCGGCATCAAGGAGTTCGTTCGTGCCCTTCATTTCCCTCCTCTCCATCCCGCGGCCCCGGCCGCTGCTGGCCCTGGCGGGCCTGGCCTGCTGCATGGGCAGCGCCGCAGCGCAGTCGTCAGCCGAGGTGGGTGTCAGGAACGCGTCCGTCACGCTGGCGCCCCAGTACACGACGATGCCTTTCACGGTCGTGCGCCGCGGCGATGCCAGCGAGGCGGTCAGCTTCCGCTACACCACCGTCGACGGCAGCGCGCTGGCCGGCACCGACTACCGGCCTGCCGCCGGCATCGCGACCATCCCGGCCGGCAGCAGCAGCGTGGCCCTGCCGGTCACGGTGCTGGGCAAGGCCGCCGGCGAGCGCCAGGCCGGCCAGTTCAGCCTGAAGCTGCTCGGCGCCCTCGCCACCACCGGCACCCTCGATACGCTGGCCCTCGCGCCGGCCGGGGCGGGTGCCGTCGGCAGCCACATCTGGGGCATCGCGACCGCCGACTTCAATGGCGATGGCCGCACCGACCTGGTGCTGGCCAACTACAGCGCCGGCACGCTGGAGATCGCCGGCAACACCACCGCGGCAGGCGCCGCGGCGGCCAAGTTCAAGAAGGCTGCGAGCCTGAGCAACGTCTCCGCGCCCAACAAGCCGCTGGTCTGCGACCTGAACAACGACGGCAAGCCCGACATCGTGGCCACCACGTCGAACATGAACCAGATGAGCGTGCACATCAACACCACCGCCGCGGGCGCCAGCAGCTTCAGCTTCCAGCGCAACGACGTGGTCTCGCTGCCCTGGGGCTACATGAGCCAGATCGCCTGCGCTGACTTCGACGGCGACGGCAAGCTCGACCTGGTGGGGGCCGGCTTCGGCTCGCTCTCGGCCGCGGATACCAACCGCGCCATCGTCTTTCGCAACCTGACCGAGCGCGGCGCCACGCTCGCCGCCTTCGCCAGCCCGGTGGGCTTCAGCGCACATGCCGGCAGCGCGTTTTCCGCGCCGCAGACGGTGGTGTCCGCCGACTTCAACGGCGACGGGCGGCCCGACATCGCGCTGGGCAACACCAATACCAGCGACGTCACGCTGCTGCTCAACACCACCCCGGCGGGCTCGAGCGAACTCAGCTTCAGCAGCCCGGTCGCCTTCACGACGCTGGAGCCGGGGTCGGACATGGCGGTGCTGGACATCAATGGCGATGGCCGCCCCGACATCGTGACCACCAACTCCACCGGCAGCGGCGGCGCCACCTGGGCGCTGCTGATGAACGGCACGGCCGCGGGCGCCAGCGTGCCGCGGTTCAAGTCCAACGTGCGTTTCATCGGCGGCAGGCCGTACGGCGTGGCGGTGGCCGACATGGACCTGGATGGCCGCACCGACGTGCTGGTGACCTACCTGGTCACCGGCGACTCGCCGGCCGGTTCGGTGGGCGTGCTGCTGAACCGCACCCCGGCGGGCAGCGATGACCCGTCGTTCATCGTCGCCAATTCGA
>DATHWJ010000042.1:0-5031 GCA_035460745.1 Ideonella sp.
TGCCGAGGTCGTGGCCGAGGCAGGCATAGCGAACCGCGAGGCTCGTCGCGAGGCGCGCCGCCATGTCGAGGACCATCATCAGGTGCACGCCGGTATCGACCTCGGGGTGGTGGGCCGGCGGCTGCGGCACGCCCCACAGGCAGTCCACTTCGGGCAGCAGGCGCTTCAAGGCACCGCACCCGCGCAAGACCTCGAACATGCGGCTGGGCCGCTCCTCCATCAGCCCGCGGGCCAGCTCCTGCCAGACGCGCTCGGGCACCAGCGCGTCGACCTCGCCGGCCTCGACCATGCGCTCCATCAGCGCCTCGGTCTCGGGGGCTACGCTGAAGTCGGGGAAGCGCGCGGCGAAGCGCGCCAGCCGCAGGATGCGCACCGGGTCTTCGGCAAAGGCCTCGCCGACGTGGCGCAGCAGCCGGTCTTCGAGGTCGCGCTGGCCGCCGTAGGGGTCGATCAGGCCGCCGTGCTCGTCCTCGGCCATCGCGTTGATGGTCAGGTCGCGGCGGGCCAGGTCGGCCTCCAGCGTCACGTCCGGCGAGGTGTGGAAGACGAAGCCGTGGTAGCCCGGCGCGGTCTTGCGCTCGGTGCGGGCCAGCGCATATTCCTCGTGGGTGTGCGGGTGCAGGAAGACCGGGAAGTCCTTGCCCACCGGCGTGTAGCCGGCGGCGATCAGCGCCTCGGGCGTCGCGCCGACGACGACCCAGTCGCGGTCGTGCACCTTGCGGCCGAGCAGGGCGTCGCGCACCGCGCCGCCGACGATGTAGGGCTTCATCGGTGGTGCGCGCGCAGCGGCTCGAGCCGGGCGCAGCGCTGGCCGGCCGCCAGGTAGCCGGGGGCGATGGCGGCCAGCGCCGAGGGCGCGATGTCCAGGGCCGCCAGCCCGGGCAGGCTGCCGCTGGCCACGTTGGGCACCTCCATCGAGGCCAGGTTGTCGCGCGACATCAGCGGCTCGCCGGGGGCGAGCTCCATCAGCAGGGCCTGCAGCTGCGCCAGCGGGCCGGGCAGCGCCAGCACCGGGCGCGGGTGGCCGCTGTAGAGGCCGGCGGCGCGCACCAGCTCGGCCAGGGTCATCACCTCGGGGCCGGCGAGCTCGAAAGTCTGGCCGGCGGTCTCGGGCCGCAGCAGGCACTCGGCGATCGCGGCCGCCACGTCGCCCACCCAGACAGGCTGGAAGCGCGCGCCGGCGCCGGCCAGCGGCACGACGGGGAACACGGCCTGCAGCTTGGCGAACAGGTTCAGCAGCTTGTCCTGCGCACCGAAGATCACCGACGGCCGCAGCAGCGTCAGCGCCAGCGGCGCGGCCTGCAGCGCCGCTTCGCCGCGCGCCTTGCTGCGCAGGTAGCGCGACGGCGCGTTGGCCGCGGCGCCCAGTGCGCTGACGTGCACCACGCGGCGCACGCCGGTCTGCGCGCAGGCCGCAGCGATGCGGCGCGGCAGGCTGGCGTGCACCTGCTCGAAGGCTGCTTCGCTGCCGTGCAGCATCGCCACGAGATTGACGACGGCGTCGCTGCCGGCCACCAGCCGCAGCAGCGTCGCGTCGTCGTGCAGGTCGGCCTCCACCGGATCGACCAGCGGCAGCATCTGCACCGTGCGCGCCCGCACGAAGCGGCGCGTGGGCACCACCAGCCGCGGGCCGCCGCTGCCGAAGCGCTGGACCAGCGTTTCGCACAGGCTGCGGCCGACGAAGCCGGTGCCGCCGAGTATCAGCAGCTGTTTCATGGGTGCGGGCGCAGGGAAGCTGGCATGGTGGGGCAAGGGGCGGGTCAGGGCAGATCGGCTGCAGGCGTGGACGCCAGCAGGTCGCGCGGGCCTATCGCAGCGCCCAGCCTGGCCTTGATCGAGGCCGGCTTGCCGGCAAACAAGCCGGCGTAGTAAGTGGCGTTGGAGATCACCTTCTTGACGTAGTCGCGGGTCTCGCTGATGGGGATGTTCTCGGCCCAGATGGCCGGCTCCAGCACCGGGCCCTCGCGCCAGCGGCGCGGCCGGCCGGGGCCGGCGTTGTAGGCCGCGGCGGCCATGGGCTGCGAGCCGCCGAGGTCGTCGAGCACCATCTTCAGGTAGGCCGTGCCTATGCGCAGGTTGGTGTCGCGGTCGGTGATCATGTCGGCGCGGTAGGGCATGCCCAGCCGCTTGGCGGTCCACTGCGCGGTGGCCGGCATCACCTGCATCAGGCCGGAGGCGCCGACGCTGGAGCGGGCGTCCATGATGAAGCGCGACTCCTGGCGTATCAGGCCGTAGACGTAGGCCGGGTCCAGCCCGATGTCGCCGGCCTTGCTGAAGACGTCCTTGCGCAGCGGCGTCGGGAAGCGCTGGTCCATGTCGACCTCGGCCTTGCTGCGCTCGCTGGTGTTGATGCAGCGGTCCCAGATCTCGCGCTCGCAGGCGAGCTGGGCGGTGGAGAGCAGCTCGCGGTCGCTCATGCCTATGGTGGAGAAGTTCCACTCGCGCACCGCCTCGTTGCGCAGGCCCAGGCCGAACAGCAGCAGCGCGCGCTGCAGGCCGGGGTGGTTGCGGGTGGCTTCGCGCTCGTTGACGGCCGGCGTCGCGACGCCGGCGGGCAGCGGCTGCGGCGCGCCCAGCTCCTCGGCCGCGAGCTGGCCGTAGAAGTTGAGCTGGCCGGACAGGCCGGTCAGCACGGTGCGGGCCTCGAGGCGCATCTCGTCGCCGTTGTCGCCAGGCCGGGCAACGGCCATCAGCGCGCGGGCGCGCCAGTAGAGCCAGGTCGGGTCGTTGCGCTCGGCCGGGCTCATCGCGTCGATCGCGCGCATCGCCAGCGCCCAGCGCTCGTCGCCCGAGCCCTGGCGCAGCGAGGCGCGGGCCAGCCAGCCCAGGGTGTCGTCGCTCCAGTCGGGGTGCTCGCCGAGCTTGCGCTTCTGGGTGTTCCAGGCGTTGCGCACCCAGCCCAGCGTTTCGGGGCGCAGCGAGAGCGCACCCTGCTTGGCGGTGACGGCCCAGGCCCAGGCCGCCTGCTCGCGGCCGAGCACCGCGGCCCAGCGGTCGTCGAGCTGGCGGGCCGCGGCGGCGGGGTCGCTGGCGGCCATGCGGGCGATCGCCAGCGCGGCCAGCTCGGAGCGGTTGGTGCCCAGGCCGCTGGCGCGGGTGGCGAGGTAGCGGGCGGGGTTGTCGAGCACGTCGGCCACGGCCTTGAGCACCGGCTCGCCGAGCAGGCTGGCGGCGTCGCGTGCGGCGCGGGCCCGGCCGGTCTCTGCCGCCTGGCGCAGCCGGCGCCAGACGTCGTCGTTGCTCAGTTGCTTGGCGTCGTAGAGCGCCTGCGCGAGCAGCTTGCAGCCGTCGTCGCCGTCGCGCTGCGCCATCCAGGCGGCGCGGCCGGCCTCGTGCACGTCCTTGCCGGCCCGCAGGTCGGTGAGCAGCGCGTAACAGGCGACCTCGCGGTCGTCGTTCATGCGAAAGCGGGGGTAGTCGCGGCTGAAGTTGGCCCAGTCGCGGCGCCTGCCGAGCTCCAGCAGCCAGTCGTTGCGGAAGCGGTCTTCCACATAGCTGCCGGGCCAGCGGGCGTAGAAGGCGGCGGCCTCGTCGGCCTGGACATCGCCGATGCGGTTGGTCAGCTCCCAGTAGTCAACCCAGGGCGCCAGCGGGTGGCGGCTGTCGACGGCGGCGCTGCGCAGGCTGGCGAGGCGGTTCTTGTCGCGCTTGCCATAGGCGTCGCGGGCGGTGCGCACGGTGTCGTCGGCGCTCTGGGCGGCGGCGGGCGCTGAGGCCGTGGCGCACAGCGCCAGCAGAGCCGCGGCGGCGAGGCCGGCCAGCGAGCGCGGGCGGGCCGGCACGCGGCGGGAAATCGGGGCTGGGAACATGGGGCGGAGAATACCGCAGCCCCTGTCGCCGGCCCGCTTTTGAAGGGCTTGCCGCGCGCCTCAGCGGTGGCTGCGGTACATCTCTTCGAAGTCGCGGAAATCGTGCTCGGCCAGCGCGTCGTCCACCCAGGCGGCCACGCCTGGTGCGGCGAAGACCCGCTCGACCCAGGCCGCGACCCGCGGCGGCACCGGCAGCCCATAGGTGCGCACGCGGCCGGCGACCGGCGTGAAGTAGGCGTCTGCATTGCTGAAGGCGCCAAACAGGAAGGGGCCGCCGCTGGCCTCCAGCGCCTCGGTCCACAAGGCGACCAGGCGCGCCAAGTCGGCCCGCACCGCCGGCTGCTCGGCCAGCACCTTGGCGCCTATCGCCGGCAGCGAGGCCTCCAGGTTCTGGCCGCAGTGGCTGCGCAGCGCGCTGAAGCCGGCGTGCATCTCGGCGCACAGGCTGCGGGCGCGGGCGCGCAGCCGGGCGTCGGCCGGCCAGACGCCGTGCTGCGGGAAGCGCTCGGCCAGGTATTCGGCGATGGCCAGGGTGTCCCAGACCACGAAGCCGTCGTCGACCAGCACCGGCACCTTGCCGGTGGGCGAGAGGGCGTCTATCGCGGTCTTGAAGGCCGAGCCGGGCTCGAAGCTGTCGAAGCGCAGCTTGACCTCGTCGAAGGGGATGCCGAGCTGGCGCATCAGCACCCAGGGGCGCATGGACCAGGAGGAGTAGTTCTTGTTGCCGATGTAGAGCTGCATGGCAGGGTGGCTAAGGGCGGTGGAGGGGCTGCCATGCTAGGCGGGATCGCTGCTCGCGTTGATGCGATGGGCGGATGGTGGCCATGCGGGGCGAGCATCGCCTGTCCGGTCCTCAGGTCTCTTCTCCTATGGCACGTCGCGTCTCCGCCGCATGCCGCCGCACGTAGTCGACCAGTGCCGCCAGCTCGGGGCGGGGCGCCCGGCTGCCGGACGGGTCCAGCATCACCAGCCAGTAGGCGAACGGCGAGGGCAGGCGCAAGCGCGTGCCGAAGGGCTCGACCAGTTCGCCGCGCGCCAGCGCCTCGTGCACCATCGGCAGCCAGGCCAGGCCCACGCCCTGGCCGGCGACGACCGCCTGGATCTGCTGGTGGTTGAAGTTGACGCTGTACCAGCGCCGCGGCGCCAGGTTCGCCAGGCCGTGCGCTGAGAGCCAGGCCGGCCAGGCCAGGGCCTGGGCGTTTGGCGTGTGATCCTCCACTTC
>DATHWJ010000043.1:0-2058 GCA_035460745.1 Ideonella sp.
TCGCATCACGCTGTCCGATGCCGGTTTCCTGGCCGCCAGGGCCAGTGCCGGCCACGAAATCCCCGCCGCCGTTGCGCAGGCGAGGGTCAATGCCCTTCTTCGGTTCGTGTCCATGAATGTCTCCTCGGTAGCTACAACTCCCCTACCAGCGGAGTGCGGCGGTGTGCACCGGCGCATCCCACAGCGATTTCATTTCTTCGTCGACCATCGTGACCGTGAGCGAAGCCCCGGCCATCTCCAAAGCGGTTGTGTAGTTGCCCACCAGCGAACGGGCCACTTTCAAGCCCTGCTTTTCCAGCAGCTGCGTTGCGTTGTGGTACAGCAGGTACAACTCGATCAGCGGTGTGCCGCCGAAGCCGTTGACGTGCAGCAGCACCTGCGAGCCGAGCTTGGGCTGCAGGTCGCCCAGGATGGCGGCCATCAGCTCATCGACCAGTTCCCGCGCCGGGCGCACCGGCCCACGCCGGCGGCCGGGCTCGCCGTGGATGCCCACGCCGAACTCCATCTCGTTGTCGGCGATGTCGAACGTGGCGCGGCCCGCCGCCGGTACCGTGCAGCTGGTGAAGGCCACGCCCATCGACGCCGTGCGGCTGTTGACGCGGTCGCCCAGCACCTTGCATTGCTCCAGGCTGGCGCCGGCTTCCGCCGCGGCGCCCACCAGCTTTTCGACGATGAGCGTGCCGGCCACGCCGCGACGGCCCGTGCCGTGGGTCGAGCGTTCCACCGCCACGTCGTCATTGACCAGCACCGTGGCGCAGGGCCGGTCCATCATCTCGGCGGCCATCTGGAAGTTCATCAGGTCGCCGGCGTAGTTCTTGACGATGAAGAGCACGCCCTTGCCGTTGTCCACGGCCGACGCGGCAGCCAGCATCTGGTCGGGCGTCGGTGAGGTGAACACCTGGCCCGGGCAGGCCGCGTCCAGCATGCCCTTGCCGATCAGGCCGCAATGCAGCGGCTCGTGGCCCGAGCCGCCACCGGAGATCAGCGCCACCTTGGACTTGGCCAGCTCCTTGCGCGTCACATAGATGGGGTCCAGCTTCAGCGCCAGCAAGTCGCTGTGCGCGGCGGCCATGCCTTGCAGCGATTCGGCCAGCAGTTGCTCGACATCGTTGACGAATTTTTTCATGTCTCCTCCGGGGTAGAGTTGAGCTGTCAGGCCGTCAGCCGGGCCGTCAACATGTCGCAGACCGCGAACAGGGCGACCTGGCTGGTCTTGGCGCCGGGGTCGATGTGACCCAGCGCGCGCTCGCCCAGGAAGTGGGCGCGGCCCTTGGTGGCGATCATGTCGCGGGTGGCCAGCATGTTGAGCTCGGCTTCTTCCTTCAGCCGCGCGCACAGGGTGTCCAGGCCGATGCCCTCCTCGGCCATGCGCAGCAGCAGCCGCGACGCCGGGATCAGCACGTCCAGCATGGTCTTTTCGCCCAGGTCGGCCTTGCCCCGGCTCTTGATGGCTTCGACGCCGGCGGACAGCGCATGCGCGAAGCTCAAGGCGTCCGGCTGGCTGAGGCCTTCCAGCTCCTTGCCCATCGAGATGAAGAAGCTGGCGATCAGCGGGCCGGAGGCGCCGCCGATGGTGCTGAGCAGCTTCATGCCGATGCGGTTGAAGGCCAGCGACGGCGGCAGCGGGACCAGCTCGGCCTTGATGCCGGCGATGGCTTCGCAGCCGCGCCGCACGTTGATGAAGTGGTCGCCGTCGCCGATGGCGCGGTCCAGCGATTCGATCTGCGCCTCGTTGGCCAGGATGGCGGCTTGCACCGCTTCCACGGCGGCGATGATGTCTTGGGTGTTCATGAAGTGGTCTCGTTGAGGGGAGTCGTGGATCTCAGGCGGCGAGGCGCCGCCCGGCTTGGTCGAACAGCAGGCGCTGGCCTGCCGGGAAGTTCAGCCGGATGCGGCTCTGGGGATGGGGCGCCACGTCCTGCATCAGGCGCGCGCGCACCTCGATGCCCGCGTGCTCGCAGATGACGTGGTGCTTGAGCAGCGACGACTCGACGACGGTGCATTCGAAGCCTTCGCCCTCGCCCGCGAGTTCCACGTCCTCGGGCCGGATACCGACGC
>DATHWJ010000044.1:0-19243 GCA_035460745.1 Ideonella sp.
CGGTCGATGCCGCCGGGCCGGATTTCATCAATGCTGTCGCCGCGGTCGATACCCGGCTGGCCCCTGAAGCGTTGCTGGACGAATTGCAGGCGCTGGAGCTGCGCTTCGGCCGCGAGCGCCCCTACCGCAACGCACCGCGCACGCTGGACCTGGACCTGCTGCTGTTCGGCGAGCAGCGCTGGCACAGCGAGCGCCTGACGGTGCCGCACCCACGCCTGCCCGAGCGCGCCTTCGTGCTGCTGCCGCTGCTGGAGCTGGCGCCCGGGCTGTGCCTGCCGGGCGGGGTGGCGCTGGCCAGCCTGCTGCCTGCGGTACAGCAGCAGGCGATCACCAGGCTGGCGGCTTGAGGCCTGGTTTTTAGCCCGGCCGGCGGCATCGCGGCGGGCCGGGGATCGCCGCCTACAATCCCGCCGCGATGGCCGATGACGCCTTGATGTCGTTTCGGTGAATCTTTTGTGACGCTGTGCTGCGAACCCTGGCCTGCAAGGGTCGATCGCACGACCCCCTCTGTTTGCCGAGCCGGCGCAGCCAGCGCACCCCCACGAGGAGATCCCCATGTTTTTCGCCAAGCTGTTGCCCAAAGACGGCAACTTCTTTGAGCTGTTCAACGAGCACGGCAAGTACATCGCCGAGGGCTCGCGCGCCTTCATGTCGATGCTGCAGTACTACAGCACACCCGACCTGCGCGAGAAGTACGCCGAAGAGGTGGGCGCGGCCGAGCGCGGCGCGGACAAGGTCACCGCCGAGGTCAACCGGCTGCTGCACCGCACCTTCATCACGCCGCTGGACCGCGAGCAGATCCGCAGCCTGATCAATGCGATGGACGACATCCTCGACCTGCTGCAGGACACCAGCGAGGTGATGGCGCTGTACGACGTGCAGAAGGTGACCGAAGACGTGCTGCGCCTGGGCGACATCTCGGTCAAGTGCTGCGAGCGGGTGCAGCACGCCGTGGCGCTGCTGCCGCGGCTGAACCAGGCCGAAGTGACCGAGGCCGCGCTGAAGACCTGCAGCGAGATCGACCGCCTGGAGTCCGATGCCGACCGCGTGATGCGCAGCGCAATGTCGCGGCTGTTCCGCGAAGAAGTCGACACCCGCGAGCTGATCAAGCTCAAGGCGATCTACGAGCACCTGGAATCGATCTCCGACCGCTGCGAAGACGTCGCCAACCTGATCGAGGGCGTGGTCCTCGAGAACTCCTGAGCGGGCGCGGCGAAGAGCATGGCGTCTTCCGTTTCGATCGCGTTCTGGGTGGTGGCGCTGCTGGTGGTACTGGCGCTGCTGTTCGACTTCATGAATGGGTTTCACGACGCGGCGAATTCCATCGCCACCGTCGTCTCCACCGGGGTGCTCAAGCCCCAGCAGGCGGTGCTGTTCGCGGCGTTCTTCAACGTCGTCGCGATCACCGTCTTCCACCTCAGCGTGGCCCGCACGATAGGCAAGGGCATCGTCGAGCCGGGCGTGGTGGACTACCACGTGATCTTCGGCGCCCTGATCGGCGCGATCGCCTGGAACCTGTTCACCTGGTGGTACGGCATCCCTTCGTCCAGCTCGCACGCGCTGATCGGCGGCATCGTCGGCGCCGTGATGGCCAAGGCCGGCACGTCGCAGCTGATTGCCGGCGGCATCGCCAAGACGGTGGCCTTCATCTTCGTCTCTCCGCTGCTGGGCTTCGTGCTCGGCTCGGCGATGATGGTGATCGTCGCGTGGGTCTGCCGGCGCAGCTCGCCGCTGCGGGTGGACAACCTGTTCCGCCGCCTGCAGCTGGTCTCGGCCGGCCTGTATTCGCTGGGCCACGGCGGCAACGACGCGCAGAAGACCATCGGCCTGATCTGGCTGCTGCTGGTGACGGCCGGCTACGTGGGAGCCGACGCCGCCGCGCCGCCCTACTGGGTGATCTGGGGCTGCTACATCGCGATCGGCGCCGGCACCATGTTCGGCGGCTGGCGCATCGTCAAGACCATGGGTCAGCGCATCACCAAGCTGAAGCCGGTCGGCGGCTTCTGCGCCGAGACCGGCGGCGCGGTGACGCTGTTCATCGCGACCTTCTTCGGCATCCCCGTCTCCACCACCCACACCATCACCGGCGCCATCGTCGGCGTGGGTTCGGTGCGCGGCGCCTCGGCAGTCCGCTGGGGCGTGGCCGGCAACATCGTCTGGGCCTGGATCTTCACGATCCCGGCCTCGGCGGTGGTGGCCGCGATGTTCTACTGGCTGAGCATCAGCCTGTTCTGAGCCTGGCTGTCTCGGCCGATCAGGCGGCCGGCGCGCTGGCGGCCGCCTGCTCCTTCTCCTGCTGTCACTCGAAGTACTTCTGGCCGCCGAAGGCGATGGTGCCCATCAGCGCCGCGCCGCCTATCAGCAAGGCCAGCACCACGCCGAAGATGGGCGCCCAGGCGGTGGTCGCCGGGGCCTCGGCGGCATCGCCGGCCGGGTAGCGGGCGGCCCATTTGTCGTCCGGCGTCAGGCCGATCAGGATGGCCGACAGCATCGCCGCCGAGACGGCCAGCCCGCCGAAGGGGATCAGCAGCCAGGAGAGCATGTCGTCCTGGCCAAGGCTTTGCATGCGCTGCACGCCGACCCAGCCGACCAGCGTCGGCAGCGGGAACAGCCAGCCGGCCGGGTCGCGCAGGCCATGCAGGTAGAAGCGGTGCAGGCCCAGCACGCCGCCGACGATCGCCAGCCAGGTGGCGGCCGTCTTCGAGCGGGCGCCGCTCATAGCGGCGGGCCGGGCAGATCGAGCGCTGCCGTGCCGTCGCCCTCGCCGAGCGCCAGTTGCATCAGCACCACGTCCAGCCAGCGGTCGAACTTCCAGCCGGCGCTTTTCAGCAGGCCGGTGTGCTGGAAGCCGTGGCGCCGGTGCACGCCTATCGAGCCGTGGTTGGCGCTGTCGCCGATCACCGCCAGCATCTGGCGCGCGCCGGCTGCCGTGCAGCGGGCGATCAGCTCGGCCAGCAAGGCGGTGCCGACGCCGCGGCCGCGCGCGTCCGGGTGCAGGTAGATCGAGTCCTCGACGCAGAAGCGGTAGGCCCGGCGCGGGCGGAAGTGGTTGGCATAGGCATAGCCCAGCACCTGGCCGGCGCTCTCGGCCACCAGCCAGGGCAGGTCCTTGGAGAGCACGTCCTGGCGGCGGCGCGCCATGTCGGCCTGGTCGGGCACCTCCAGCTCGAAGGTGCCGGTGCCGTGCAGCACGGCTTCGCCGTAGATGGCGGCGATGGCGGGCAGGTCGGCGTCAGTGCTGGGGCGCACCAGCAACTGGTTTGTCGAAGCATAGGCGGAGGCAGAGGCGAGGGCAGCGGCGAGGTTTGCGGTTTGGGGCTCGGGCATGGGGGCGGCGTAAGGGCTCATGTACAACAGTTTCGATTCACCGTTTATAATCTCATGTTTTCGGCCACGGTCGGCTTGTGTTCTGAGGGCTCTCCTCAGGGTGCCAAGCGGGCGTATCTACGGGGCCGAACTTGCGCGCAGCGCGATTCGTGAAGCCGGTTCAAGGCGATCGACCCGTGTTGCGCATGCAGACCAGCCTGCTTTGTGGTGTCTCCTCGGCGCGGCGGTCGACCTCAAAATCCCAAGGAAACGACAAATGGTCGTGATTCGTCTGTCCCGTGGTGGCGCCAAGCGCCGTCCCTTCTACAACCTCGTCGTCGCCGATTCGCGCGAGCGCCGCGATGGTCGTTTCATCGAGCGCGTGGGTTTCTACAACCCGATGGCCGTCGAAGGTGAAGAAGGCCTGCGCATCGCGCAAGACCGCGTGAGCTACTGGGCCGGCGTCGGTGCGCAGCTCTCGCCCACCGTGCAGCGCCTGGTCGACACGGCCAAGGCCAAGGCAGTCTGAGGACTGCCGATTTGAAGGCCCGGCCGTGTTTCCGGTGAGCGAGGCGCCGACCTCCGTGTCGAGTGCGTCCCTCTCCGGCGAGACGGCCTGGCCTGACGATGCGATCGAAGTCGGTCGCATCCTCGGTGCCTGGGGCATCAAGGGCGGGTTCAAGGTGCAAGCCTTCTCGTCCGACCCCCAGGCGCTGTTCTCTTCCCGCCGCTGGTTCCTGAAACCCGCGGCCGACAGCGCCGCCCGGCCCGTGCCTGCACCCAAGACGGTGCGCAGCGCCGCCGCGGCCTCGTTCGCGCTGCCCCCGCTGCTGAAGATCACCCAGGCCCGCGAGCAGGGCGACGTGGTGGTGGCCCAGGCGCAAGAGGTGCCCGACCGCAACGCCGCCGAGGCGCTGCAGGGCGCCCGCGTCTTTGTCTCGCGCGGCAGCTTCCCGACCGCCAAGGCCGACGAGTACTACTGGATCGACCTGATAGGCCTGGCCGTCTTCAACCGAGAAGGCGAGTCGCTGGGCACCGTGATCGGCCTGCTCGACACCGGCCCGCACAGCGTGCTGCGCCTGCAGCGCGACGACGCCCCCGAGGGCGCCAAGCCCGACGAAGCCGAGCGCCTGATCCCCTTCGTCGCGGCCTATGTGGACGCGGTCGATCTGCCGGGCCGCCGCATCACCGTCGACTGGGGCCTGGACTACTGAGTCCGGCCCTTTCGCACCGCCAGAGCTGCGATGCGCTTCGACGTCATCACCCTGTTTCCCGATCTGTTCGGCCCCTTCATGGGCCTGGGCGTGACGCGGCGTGCGTTCGAATCGCGCCAGGTCGATGTGCGGCTCTGGCCGCTGCGCGACTTCGCAGACGACAACTACCGCCGCGTCGATGACCGGCCCTATGGCGGCGGCCCGGGCATGGTGATGCTGGTCGAGCCGCTGACGCGTGCGCTGGCCGCCGTGCGGGCCGGCCGCGCCGCCGACCAGCAGGCCGCCGCCGCAGGGCAGGGCGCGCCCGAGCCGCCCGTGCCGGTGATCCACTTCAGCCCCACTGGCCGCCGCATCGACCAGGCGCTGCTGCGCGAGCTGGCGGGTGGCCCGGGCGCGGTGCTGCTGTGCGGGCGCTACGAGGGCATCGATCAGCGTTTCCTCGACCGCCATGTCGACATCGAGCTCAGCCTGGGCGACTTCGTGCTGTCGGGTGGCGAACTGCCTGCGCTGGCCCTGCTGGACGGCATTGCGCGGCTGCAGGAGGGCGTGCTCTCCGACGCCCGCTCGCACCAGCAGGACAGCTTCGAGGACGGCCTGCTCGACTGCCCGCACTACAGCCGCCCCGAACGCCTGGCCACGCCCGACGGCGAGGCGCCGGTGCCGCCGGTGCTGCTGTCCGGCCACCACAAGGACATCGCGCGCTGGCGCCGCGAGCAGTCGCTCGCGATCACCGCGCGCCGCCGGCCCGACCTGATCGCGGCGGCTCGCGCTGCCGGGCGCTTGTCCAAAGGCGACGAGCAATTCCTCGCCAGCCTTGTGCCATAATCAAAGGCTTTTCGATCCTCTGCCGGGCCATGGCGCACTCGCGTGACAGATTTTTCTGGCGCGCCCACGCCAACCAACACGCCCCAGCCAGCGCCGATTCTTTCGGCGAGCAGCTTGGGCGACAACCCTGACGGGTTGCCCATATCAACACCGCCGGCACGATCCTTTTGGAGAAAACCTTGGACCTGATCCAGACCCTAGAGCAAGAAGAAATTGCTCGCCTGAACAAGACCATTCCTCCCTTCGCGCCCGGTGACACCGTCATCGTGAGCGTCAAGGTCGTCGAAGGCACCCGCAAGCGTCTGCAAGCCTACGAGGGCGTCGTGATTGCCAAGCGCAACCGCGGCCTGAACTCCAGCTTCATCGTGCGCAAGATCTCCAGCGGCGAAGGCGTCGAGCGCACCTTCCAGCTCTACAGCCCGCTGATCGCGACCATCGAAGTCAAGCGCCGCGGCGACGTGCGCCGCGCCAAGCTGTACTACCTGCGCCAGCGCTCGGGCAAGTCGGCGCGGATCAAAGAAAAGCTGGCCTGACGAAGTCACCCGCTGCGCAGCAGCGGGTCGCGCGTAGCGCGTGGCCGGCTTTCGCGGAACGCAAAAACTCGCCTGACGAAGTCAGCCGCTGCGCAGCAGCGGTCGCGCAACAAAGCCGCCTCCGGGCGGCTTTGTTGTTTCCGTGTTGCGCTGCAGCATGGTTCGCGCCGCAGCGCTAGAATCCGCCCACTCATTCATTGGGGAGTAGCCGACCTGCAGATGGCTCCCATCTGCAGGGGCTTGTGTCAACACACTTGGTCCGATGGACCATGGCACAAGCAGTTGCCCGTCGTCCGAGCGCCCGTTCGGATCACCAGCCTGGCCAGACCTTTGATTGCACAGCCTCCGGATAGGGCCGGGGTCGCTGCGCAGTCATCCGTCCGGCCCTGGAAAAAGACCTCCAATGGAAGCATTTCTGGTGTCGACCGGCATCGTCGCGCTCGGCGAGATGGGCGACAAGACGCAGTTGCTGGCCTTGCTGCTGGCCGCCAGGTTCCGCCGGCCTCTGCCCATCATCCTCGGCATCCTGGTCGCCACGCTGGTCAACCACGCCTTCGCCGGGCTGGTGGGCGACTGGATCGCCAAGGCGGTCGGCCCCGACCTGATGCGCTGGATCATCGGCGGCTCCTTCCTCGCGATGGCCGCCTGGATGCTGGTGCCCGACCAGCTCGACGAAGACACCGATGCGCAGCAGCGTTTCGGCGTCTTCGGCACCACCATGATCGCCTTCTTCCTGGCCGAGATGGGCGACAAGACGCAGATCGCCACCGTGGCGCTGGCCGCGCGCTACAGCGACCTGGTGGCCGTGGTCGCCGGCACGACCCTCGGCATGATGGGGGCGAACGTGCCCGCGGTGTTGCTGGGCGACTGGGTGGTGCGCAAGGTCTCGATGAAGCTGGTGCACGGCATCGCGGCGTTGATCTTCGCGCTGTTGGGGCTGCTCACGTTGTTCAACGTCGGCCGGCTGTTCTGATCCCCTTGGCGGGTGGCCCGCAGGCCATCCTGGCGTAAGCTCGCCGCGATGAGTTCGACCGTTCCCAGCCGTAGCCCCATCCGCGATCCGCAAGCCGTGCCGCTGGTGGGTGTCGACAGCCACCTGCCTGCGATACCCGCCGGCCACCTCACCCCCCAGGCCCTGCGCGAGCGCCTGCTGGACGCCCACCAGCGCACGCCCATGGTGGCCGGCGACGGGGCAGGGCGGGGCGACCTCTTCGCCGACCGCGAACCCGCCGCGGCCGCGGTGCTGGTGCCGCTGGTGCTGCGGCCCGACGCCTTGCACGTGCTGCTGACCCGCCGCAGCGACCACCTGCGCGACCACGCGGGCCAGATCAGCTTCCCCGGCGGGCGCAGCGAGCCCGAGGACGCCGACGCGGTGGCCACTGCCTTGCGGGAGGCGCGCGAGGAGGTCGGGCTGGATGCGGCCGAGGTCGAGGTGATAGGCCGCCTGCCGGTCTACACCACCGTCACCCGCTTCATCGTCACGCCGGTGGTGGCGCTGGTGCAGCCCGACTACCGCCTGACGCTGGACGCCTCGGAAGTGGCCGAGGCCTTCGAGGTGCCGCTGCCCTTTCTGATGGACCCGGCCAACCACCACCGCCACCACTTCGAGATGGCCGGCCAGAGCCGCCAGTTCCTCGCGATGCCGTGGCGGCGCGGGGCCGCCGAGAGCGCCGCCGCACCGTATTTCATCTGGGGCGCCACGGCCGCGATGCTGCGCAACCTCTACCACTTGCTGGACGATTCGGACGCTGCAAAACGAGGGTGACGGCCGTCGTCGTTATCATCCTCCGCGATGAGCTTTTTCGCCGTTCTCTTTGCGCTGCTGCTGGAGCAGGTCAAGCCGCTGCCGCGCGACAACTGGGTCCATGATTCGCTGGTCTCCTGGGTCGGGTGGACCGGGCGCAACTTCGATGCCGGCCGGCCGCAGCACGCCCGCGTGGTGTGGGCCGTCACCGTCATCGTGCCGGCCTTGCTGGCCTGGGGCATCCACGCCGCGATCGCCTATTACAGCCTGCTGCTGGCGCTGGTCTTCGACGTCGGCGTGGTCTACCTGACGCTGGGCTTCCGCCAGTTCAGCCACTTCTTCACCGACATTCGCGAGGCGCTGGAGCGCGGCGACGAAGACCAGGCCCGCCTGCTGCTCGCCGAGTGGCGCCACCTGGACGCCAGCGAGCTGCCGCGCACCGAGCTGTTGCGCCACGTCATCGAGCACTCGCTGCTGGCGGCGCACCGCCACGTCTTCGGCGTCTTCTTCTGCTATGTGGTGCTGGCCGCGCTGGGCCTGGGCCCGGCCGGCGCGGTGGCCTACCGCATGGCCGAGTTCGCCAGCCGCTACTGGGCCTTCAAGAGCCGCACGCTGGGCGTGGCGGTGAATGAAGGCCTGCGCGACCTGTCGCAGCGCGCCTTCAGCCTGATCGACCACGTGCCGGCGCGCATGACGGCCTTCGGCTTCGCGGTGGTCGGCAACTTCGAAGAGGCGGTGACCGGCTGGCGGCGCGATGCCGAGCTCTGGAAGCATGCCAACGAAGGCATCATCCTGTCCGCCGCTGCCGGTGCCGTCGGCGTGCAGCTGGGTGGCGCCACCGCGCCCGGCGTCACGCCGGACCGCTCCAAGACCTTCGTCGGCGGGGCCGAGGCCGAGGCCGCCGACGCGGCCGGCTCCACCCCCGGCCTGCCGCCGCAGCTCGGCCACCTGGGCAGCGTGGTCGGCCTGGTGTGGCGCTCGGTGGTGCTGTGGATGCTGCTGCTGGCGCTGCTCAAGCTGGCCAACCTGATCGGTTAGCCCGCCTGCCGGTTCAGCGCTGCGGCCTGTGCCTCAAGGCGCGCTGGCCGCCTTGTCCGCCTCTTGCAGCATGCGGTTCATCGCATCGGCCGGGTCCTCCTCGGCGCCCGAGGCAGGTGTCTCGGCCGGCATCGTCGGGTCGGCCGTGGCATCGCTGGCCGCCCCGGTGTCCATGTTGCGCAGCAGCTCGTTGGCCGAGTCGATATCCACCGCCACTTCCTTGTCGAGAAACACCGTGACCGTCTCCGGCACGAAGATCACGATCGCCACCAGGATCAGCTGCATCCCCACCCACGGGATCGCACCCATGTAGATGTCCCTGGACTCGACCTTGCGGGGCAGCGAGCCGTTCTTGAACAGCGTGTCGGAGATGCCTCGCAGGTAGAACAGTGCAAAGCCGAACGGCGGGTGCATGAAGCTGGTCTGCATGTTGACGCACAGCATCACGCCGAACCAGATCAGGTCGATGCCCATCTTGTCGGCCACCGGTGCGAGCAGCGGCAGGATGATGAAGGCGATCTCGAAGAAGTCGAGAAAGAACGCGAGGAAGAAGATGAAGGTGTTGACGACGATCAGGAAGCCGATCTGGCCGCCTGGCAGCCCCATCAGCATGTGCTCTATCCAGCGCCCGCCGTCCACCCCCTGGAAGACCAGCGAGAACACCCGTGAGCCGATCAGGATGAAGACCACCATCGCGGTGATGCGGGCGGTGCCCACCATGGTTTCCTTCACCAGCGGCCAGTTCAGCCGCTTGTGCAGGGCCGCCAGGATGAAGGCGCCGACCGCGCCCATCGCACCGGCTTCGGTGGGCGTGCAGACCGCCGTGTTGATGCCCGGCAGGCCGCCCATGCTGCCCAGCACCAGGAAGATCAGGATCGCCGACGGGATGATGCCGCGCAGGCACTTCTTCCACAGCGGCCAGCCGCGCAGCGTGCGGGCCGACTCGGGGATGCCCGGCAGGTGGTGCGGCTTCACGCGCGTCAGCACGAAGGTGTAGAGCGCAAAGATCAGCACCTGCAGGATGGAGGGCCCCCAGGCGCCCTTGTACATGTCGCCCACCGAGCGGCCGAGCTGGTCGGCCAGCACCACCAGCACCAGCGAGGGCGGCACGATCTGCGTGATGGTGCCCGAGGCTGCCAGCACGCCGGTGGCGTAGCGCATGTTGTAGCCGTAGCGCATCATCACCGGCAGCGAGATCATCGCCATCGCGATCACCTGGCCGGCCACCGTGCCGGTGATGGCGCCGAGGATGAAGCCGACGATGATCACCGAGTAGCCCAGGCCGCCGCGCACCGGCCCGAAGAGCTGGCCCATGGAGTCCAGCATGTCCTCGGCCAGCCCGCACTTCTCGAGGATGGAGCCCATCAGCGTGAAGAAGGGGATGGCCAGCAGCAGGTCGTTGGAGAGGATGCCGAAGACGTTCTGCGGCAGCGCGCTCAGGAACTCGGTCGGAAACCAGCCCATGTGCACCGCGAACAGGCCGCAGCCCAGGCCCAGCGCCGAGAGCGAAAACGCCACCGGGAAGCCCAGCAGCATCACGGCGATCAGGCCGGCGAACATGAAGGGCGCGAAATTCTCCATCGCGATCATTGCAGCGGCCTCTCGTAGTGGGTGTCCATCTCGTAGGTGTGCGTCAGCCAGCCTATGCGCTTGATGATTTCACCCAGGCCCTGCAGCAGCACCAGCGAGAAGCCCAGCGGCAGCATCAGCATCGCCGGCCAGCGGATCAGTCCGCCCGCGTTGCCCGACATCTCGCCGGAGACGAACATGCGGGTGAAGTGCGGCCACGAGGACCAGATCATCATCAGCATCACCGGCACCAGGAAGCAGACCAGGCCGAACAGGTCCAGCAGCACCTTGCCGCGCCCGCTCAGGCGGGCGTAGAAGATGTCGACCCGCACGTGTTCGTTGAGCCGCAGCACCTGCGCCGCGCCCAGCATCACGCAGGCGGCGAACAGGTACCACTGGATCTCCATGTAGGCGTTGGAGCTGTAGTTGAGGGTGTAGCGCACCACGGCGTTGAGCGCGCTGATCAGGCACGACAGCAGCACCGCCCAGGCGGCGATCTTGCCAAAGCGGTCGGTCAGCCAGTCGATGCCGTGCGCGAGCTGGAGCAGGGCTTTCATGGCGCGTGGCTCCGCGTGGCGGCGGCGCCGGGGTGTGGGATCGACATGGCGTCTCCTCTGTGGGGTGGCGGCTGGCGCGCAGGCACGCAAAGGCGTGCGGCGGCGCGTGTCCGCACGCAATGTATCGGCGTGGACGGGGCTCGGGCCCGAAACAGGCGGGCCCTCAGGGAAAGCACTGCCCCGGGAAGGGGCAGTGCGGCCGTCAGTGGCAGCCTCAGCTGCCCTGCGCTGCCATGTACAGCCGAGTCGAGCGCGTGCCCGAGCGGCAGAAGGCCAGCACCGGCTTGGGCAACTCGGCCATCAGCCGGCCAAAGGCGGCGATCTCTTCGGGCGACTGGTAGCCGCCATCGACCGGCAGGTGCCGGTACTCCAGGCCTGCAGCGCGTGCGGCAGCTTCCACGTCGGCGCTGGTCGGCTGGTCGGGGCCGTGCTCGAAGTCGGGCCGGTTGTTGACCACGCTGCGAAAGCCCAGCCGGGCCAGTTCGGCCATCGCGGCGGGGCCCAATTGCGGGGCGACGAAGACGTCGTCGGCGATCGGGCGGATCGGCAGTTCGGTTTGCATGGGGTGCTCCTCGGCAGCGGCTGGTTTATTTCGACAGGGCTTGCTTGACCGCGGCCGAGACCAGGCCCATGTCGGCCTTGCCGGCCAGCTTGGCCTTCACCGCGCCCATCACCTTGCCCATGTCGCCGGGGCCGCCGGCACCCAGCGAGGCCACGATGGCGGCCACTTCGGCGGCGATCTCGTCGGCCGTCAGGCGCTGCGGGAGGTAGGCCTCAAGCACCACGATCTCGGCGCTTTCCTTGTCGACCAGGTCCTGGCGCTGCGCCTGCTGGAAGGCGGCGACCGAGTCCTTGCGCTGCTTGATCAGCTTGTCGACGATGGCGATCACGGCGACGTCGTCGAGCACCACGCGCTCGTCGACCTCCTTTTGCTTGCAGGCCGCCAGCAGCATGCGGATGGTCGAGAGCTTGTCGGCCTCTTTCGCGCGCATGGCGGATTTCATGTCTTCGGTGATGCGGTCTTTCAAACTCATCGCTCTATTCCTCGTGTGGCTTGGGCGGTATTGTCGGGAGTTTTTGGCTGCGGCCCCAGACCTGCCGCTGCGCGCCGGGCTCCGGGGGGAAGGGGAAACTCGGGCGAGAAAAAGAAAAAGCCCGCAACGGCGTCCCGCGCGGGCTTTGACTGGCAGAAACTGGTGGAAGGCCGTCAGGCCGTCAGGCGATCAGTACAGCTTCTTGGGCAGCTGCATGCTGCGAACGCGCTTGTAGTGACGCTTCACCGCGGCTGCCTTCTTGCGCTTGCGCTCGGCGGTCGGCTTCTCGTAGAACTCGCGGGCGCGCAATTCGGTCAGCAGGCCGAGCTTTTCGATGGTGCGCTTGAAGCGGCGCAGGGCCACGTCGAAAGGCTCGTTTTCCTTGATACGGACGGTTGTCATTGAATGAAGAATCCTTCGGGATAGATTGCGCTCGGAGCCCGGCGTCGGATGGCTAGAAAGCTGTTCCGGAACGCTGTTCAGATCATGCCGATGCTGGGTCGCTGCGCGGTTTTGCCGGCAAAGACGACGATTCTACTCTGAAACCGCCGCAGTATCCAAGCTCAAGCTTTCCGCGCACGCAGCGGCGCTGGCCCAGGCCCACTGGAAGTTGTAGCCGCCCAGCCAGCCCGTCACGTCCACCACCTCGCCGATGAAAAACAGGCCGGGCTGCAGCCGGCTTTCCATGGTCTGCGAGCTGAGGTCGCGGGTATCGACGCCGCCGGCCATCACTTCGGCCTTTTTCCAGCCTTCGCTGCCATTGGGGGCCAGCGACCAGGCCTGCAGGCCGTCCGCCACGCCGCGCAGCGCGGCGTCGGGCACCTGCGGCATCGCGAGCTTGTCGTCGGGCCCATGCAGCGCCAGCCAGCCATCGGCCAGGCGCTGCGGCAGGTGGAGCGCGAGTTCGTTGCCCAGCTGGCGGCGGGACTGGCGCTTGGCCTGCGCGAGCGTGGCCATCAGGTCGACGCCGGGCGCCAGGTCGATGGTCAAGGGCTCGCCCGGGCGCCAGAAGCTGGAGATCTGCAGCACGGCCGGGCCGCTCAGGCCGCGGTGGGTGAAGAGCAGGTCTTCGTGGAAGGACACCGGCGGCGCCTTCTTGCCGCGCCCGGACGGCGCAGCGGTCGCGATATGCACCGGCAGCGAGAGCCCGGCCATCGAGACGAACGGGGCCCAGACGCTCGCGTCGAAGGTCAGCGGCACCAGGGCAGGGCGGGGCTCGACGATGCGGTGGCCGAACTGCTTGGCGACGCGCAGCCCGAAGTCCGTCGCGCCGATCTTGGGGATGGGCAGGCCGCCGGTGGCGATCACCACGCCGCCCGCCGCCACCTCGCCGCGGTCGGTCTCGACCAGCCAGGCCTCGCCGCTGCGGCGCAGGCCCGCCACCCGGCAGGGCTGCCAGCGCGTGACGCCACCCGCTTCGCACTCGCGCAGCAGCATCGCGATGATCTGCTCGCTGGAGTCGTCGCAGAAGAGCTGGCCCTTGTGCTTCTCGTGAAAGGCGATGCCGTGTCTTTGCACCAGCGCGATGAAGTCGGCCGCGCTGTAGCGGGCCAGCGCCGAGCGGCAGAAATGCGGGTTCTCGGAGAGGAACTGCACCGGCGAGGCTTCGCGGTTGGTGAAGTTGCAGCGCCCGCCGCCCGAGATCCGTATCTTCTCGGCCAGTTTCTCGGCATGGTCGATCAGCAGCACGCGCAGGCCGCGCTGGCCGGCCTGCGCCGCGCAGAACAGCCCGGCTGCGCCGGCGCCGATCACGACGGCGTCGAAGGTGGCCACGCTCACAGCGCGAAGGCCTTGTAGAGCATGTAGGCGGCCAGCGCGTAGAGCAGGAAGGCGAAGATGCGCTGCAGGTGGGCCACGTTCATCGCATGCGCCGCGCGCACGCCCACCGGTGCCATCGTGATGCTCGCCGCGCCGATCACGAACAGCGCGGGCAGGTAGAGGTAGCCGACCGCCCCCGGCAGCACCGACGGCAGCGACCAGCCGCCCAGCACATAGCCCAGGGTGTTAGCCAGCGCGATCGGGAAGCCCAGCGCCGCGCTGGTGGCCACGGCATTGTGGATGGGCACGTTGCACCAGGTCATGAACGGCACCGAGACGAAGCCGCCTCCTGCGCCGACCAGGCCCGACAGGAAACCCACCCCGGTGCCGGCCGCCGCCTGCCCGATCGGACCCGGCATCTGCCGTCCGGCGACCGGCTTGCGGTGGCGCAGCATGCGGGTCGCCGAGAAGCCGACGAAGAGCGCGAAGAGCAGCGCCAGCGCCTGGCCCTTGAGCAGCGCAAAGGCGCCCGCGCCGGCCAGCACGCCGCCCAGCAGGATGCCGGGCGCCATGCCGCGCACGATGGACCAGCGCACCGCGCCGCGCCGGTGGTGGGCCCGCACGCTGGACAGCGAGGTGAAGAGGATGGTGGCCATCGAGGTGGCGATCGCCATCTTGACGGCGAAGCTGGCCTCCACGCCGCGGTGGCTCAGGATGAGGGTCAGGAAGGGCACCATCAGCATGCCGCCGCCCACGCCCAGCAGCCCGGCCAGGAACCCCGTGCACAGCCCGAGCGCCAGCAACTCGGCGATCACGGTCCAGGAGAGATTCATCAAGATGCCAGCAGCTCCAGGACGGCGTCCCACTCGGCCGGCGTGACCGGCGTGATCGACAGGCGGTTGCCCGGCTTGAGCACCACCATGCCGGCGAGCTGCGGCGCCTCGCGCATCTCGCGCAGCGACAGCAGCCGGGTCTTGCGCACCAGCTTCACGTCCACGTGCAGCCAGCGTGCTTGCTCCGGCCGGGACTTGGGGTCGAAATAAGGGCTGGCGGCATCGAACTGGCTCGCGTCGGGGTAGGCCTCGCTCGCCACTTCAGCCAGGCCGGCCACGCCCGGCTCGGGGCAGGACGAGTGGTAGAACAGCACGCCATCGCCGACGCGCATCGCATCGCGCATGAAGTTGCGGGCCTGGTAGTTGCGCACGCCGATCCACGGCACGGTCTGCCGCGGCGCGCCCGAGAGGTCGTCGATGCCGCACTCGGCGGGCTCGCTTTTCATCAGCCAGAAGTTGTGCGTGGAGGCCATCGCCGTGACTGTGCAAAGTGGGGTTCAGCTCGCACCGGACGCAGCGCTCGTCGGCTGCGCGGATGCATGCCACGGTTGGCTAGCAAGAAGCATGAAAGGTGTCCGCCGCGTACCGTGGGCCGCATTCCTGAACCCAGGGGATTCAGGTGGGCGAGGTCAGTACCGGCTTCGGGTTCATCTGACGCGAGACGATCACACCAGCTGGACGATATTCCAAGCCCGGGCTCGCGAGAGCATCGGTTCAAGGAACTAAAAACCCACGCGAGCGCGGCGGACGGGTTGCATTCTAGGCGCAGGCCGCGCGCGATGCGTGTGGGAATTCACGCTGACGGCGCAGGGTCAAAAAAGTTGGCCGTCGCTGCCCAGCGTGTGGTCCAGGCGCTGGATCATCTGGTTGACCAGCGCGTCGCTCTCGTCGTCGCTGAGCGGCTCGCCGGGCGCCGGCGTGGCGACCGGCGCGGCAGCGGGCGGCTGCCGGTCGGCCAGGCGGTAGGCGAGGTTCAGCGCGGCCAGCACCGCCATGCGCTCGCGCGCCTTGACCTTGCCGGCGTCGCGGATCGCGCTCATCTCCTGGTCGACGGTGGCCACCGCGGCGTGCAGCAGGGCTTCGCCGCCTTCGGGGCAGGCCAGCAGGTAGCTCTGGCCGAGGATGGTGACTTCGAGTTGTTTCATTCGGCCGGGCCTGGTTCGGCTGGGGGCGGCTCGGTGGCGGGCAGGCGCTCCAGCAGGGCGTCGATGCGGGCGCGTGCGGCTGCCAGGCGCGAGCGCAGGCTGTCGCGCTCGCTGGTGGCCGCGTGCAGCTGCTGCTCGAGCAGGGTGTTGGTGCGAGAGAGCTCCTCGTGGCGCAGCACGAGACGATCGATTCGCTCGGCAAGATCCGGCAGGCGGGACATGGGCCGTGTTAGGTGGCTGGCTGAGGGACGTTCATTGTAGAGGGGGCACCTCCGCCGGGGACGCCGTCGGCGTGGGATCGGGCGCCGAGGCCGGCGCCGATGCGGGCGATGTTGCCGCCACTGTTGCAGGGGCGCCAACGAGGAGGGCAGCCGCGGTGGGCGGCCGCATCTGCTGGATCGCGCGCGCCAGCGAGATCACCGCCATCGCGTAGTAGCTCGACCAGTTGTAGCGCGTCACCACGTAGAAGTTCTTCGTGCCGGCCACGTAGCTGGGCGCGGCGCCGCCGTTCTGCAGCTCGACCAGCGCCAGCGGGCCGGCGTAGGCGCGGCCGGCTTCGTCGAGCGCGGCGCCGCTCTCGCCCATCTGCGCGGCGCTGAAGCTGGGCATGATGTCGGGCGCCAGCAGCTTGGCGCGCTGCACGGTGTCGACCGGCGCGGCGACGCCGAAGTGCGTCGGCACGCCGCGCTCCCAGCCGAAGGTGGCGAGGTAGCTGGCCACGCTGCCCACCACGTCGGCACCGTGGTCGTCGAGGTCGATGCGGCCGTCGCCGTCGAAGTCGATCGCGTACTTCAGCAGGCTGCTGGGCATGAACTGCGGCAGCCCCATCGCGCCGGCGAACGAGCCCTTGACGCTCTGCGGATCGCGCTTCTCGGCCGCGCACCAGCGCAGGAAGGCCTCCAGCTCGTCGCGGTAGAAGGCCGTGCGGTCCGAGCGGCCCTTGGGGAAGTCGAACGACAAGGTGGCCAGCGCGTCGATCACCTTGAAGTTGCCGCGGACGCGGCCGTAGAAGGTCTCGACGCCGACGATGGCCACGACGAAGGAGGCCGGCACGCCGAAGCGCGCCTCGGCCTGCGCCAGCGCGGCCTCGTTGGCCTGCCACCAGCGCACGCCCTCGGTGATGCGCTGCGACTCGACGAAGCGGTCGCGGTAGGCCTCCCAGTTCTTCGCGGTGCCGGCGGGGGGCGGCATCACCAGCCGCGCCACGCTGGGCTGGTAGCGCGCCTGCGCCAGCTGCGCGGCGAGCCAGTCGGCGTCCAGGCCTTGCTTGTCGGCGAGCTGGCGGGCGAAGGCCAGCACGTCGTCGCGCCGGCCGTAGACGACCACGTCGGGCGCATCGTCGGAGGGCACCGCGGCTTTGGCCTTGCTGGCCTTGGTGGCCTTTGTCTTGGGGCCGGGTTTGGTGGTGGCGTCGGCCGGCGCGGCGGCGAGCGGGCCGAGCAGCAGCGCCAGTGCGCCGATGCGCAGCAAGGATTCGTGACTCATGCGGGCGATTATCGGGGCGGGGTCCCTGCTGCCCTGGCCACCCCGGCCGGCTTGGGCGCCTCGAGATCGGCCCGCAAGCCCGCCGCAGCGCGCCGGAACTCCCGCGCCCAGCCGCGCGCGATCCGGCCTTGCCCCGCCGCACCGTAACGCTGGGCCTGCAAGGCCAGCAGCGACGCAGTCAGCGCCTTCGCCGCGTCGCCATGCGCCGCCAGCACCCGCTGCGCCAGCGCGCCGGGCGCTTCGTGGGCCTGCGCGGCCAAGCCCAGGCGGCCCAGCTCGCGCCGGATCGCGGCCTGCAGCTTCTGCCAGGGGGTCTGGCGGCGTGCGTCCCACCAGGCCCAGACCGCGCCGGCCAGGCCGACCGATGCCAGCAGCAGCACGAGCGTGCGCGTCAGCGCGATCCAGTCGGGCCGGTCGAAGCCGAGCTTGCCCAGCAGGTCGAATTGCTGGCTGCGCCCATAGCCCAGCACCCACTGGTTCCAGCGGTTGTCCAGCCCCTCGAACCAGGCCCGCAGCTGCAGCCGCAGGTCCGGGCTGACGGCTTCGATCGCGCTCATCATCAGCCCCGGCGGCACTGGCAACTGGCGGCTGCGCTCGATGCGGTCCGGCGCCACCGCGGCGGTCGGGTCGGCGCGCTGCCAGCCGCTGCCGGCCTGCCAATACTCGGCCCAGGCGTGGGCGTGG
The DNA here is from genome assembly GCA_035460745.1 of Ideonella sp. Lineage (GTDB taxonomy): Bacteria > Pseudomonadota > Gammaproteobacteria > Burkholderiales > Burkholderiaceae_C > Ideonella. The sequence goes on from DATHWJ010000044.1 coordinate 17,726, forward strand.
CTCTGGCGCACCACCAGGTAGCCGTCCTGCGGCTCCGCGTCGGCGCCCTGGTAGCCGGTCACGATGCGGGCCGGCACGTCCATCGCCCGCATCACGACCACGAAGGCCGCCGCGAAGTGCTCGCAGAAGCCGGCCTTGCGGTCGAGCCAGAACTCGTCCACCGCGTCGCCCTCGTAAACCCCGGGCGCCAGCGTGTAGCTGTAGCCCGCGCCGCGGATGTGCTGCATCACCGCGCCGGCCAGCGCGCCGGCGTCGGCCTCGCGCCAGCGCGGCTGCTGGCGCAGCGCGGTCGCCCAGGCCCGGGTGCGCGGGTGGTGGCCCTGCGGCAGCTCGACCAGCTCGCGCTGCTCCGCCAGGCCCAGCTCGGCGCCGCGCTGGGCCTGCGGCCAGGCGCGCGCCTGCAGCCGGATGCGTTCGCCCAGCGGTGCGCGCAGCCGCCACTGGCTGCTGTCGTCGGGGGCCGCGAGCAGGCCGTTCAGCGGCGCGCTGGCGGTGGGCCGGCCGGGGGTGAACTCCAGCAGCGGCAGCCAGGGCACGCGCATCGCCTCCAGCGTCATTTCGTAGGCCAGCGGCGCGCCGCGCAGCTCGATGGCCGGCGCGCTGCCCAGCGGCGGCGTGCGGACCTGCGGCCAGCCCCACGCGGTGCGCCACTGCTCGCCGTCGTAGCGAGAGAGCACCGGCCCGCGGAAGTAGAGCGCCTGCGGCAGCGGCGCCGGGCCGTCGAAGCGCACCCGCAGCGCGATGCGCTCGTCGTTCGCCAGCTCGGCCACGTCGCCCAGGCGCAGGTGGTCGGACAGGCCGCTGCTGGCGCCGTCGCCCGGCATCGCCCAGAGCGGGCCGAAGCGCGGGAAGAGCACGAACAAGACCACCATCACCGGCGTGCCGAACAGCGCCGCCCGCGCCGCCAGCCCGCCCGCATCGCGCAGCCGCGGCCGGCCGGCCGGCATGTGGGCCAGCGTCAGCGCCGTCAGCCAGCCCCACACCGCCACGCCGGTGGCCAGCGCCGTCCACAGCGACTGCGAGTACAGGAACTGCGTCAGCACCAGGAAAAAGCCGAGGAAGAACACCACCAGCGCATCGCGCCGGGCGCGCAGCTCCAGCGTCTTCAGCGACATCAGCACCACCAGCAGCGTGACGCCGGCGTCCTTGCCGATCAGCGTGCGCTCGGTCCACCAGGTGAGGCCGGCGGCCAGCGCCAGCACCGCGATCAGGCTCCAGCGGCCGGGCAGCGGCGCCTGCCGCCAGGCCAGCAGCGCGCGCCAGAGCAGCACGCCGGCGCTGATCACGCCCACCCAGGGGCTGAGCCGCAGCAGGTGCGGCGCCACCGTCCAGGCGATCACCGCGAGCATGAAGAGGGTGTCGCGCGCGTCGCGCGTGGCCGGCGCGGCGCGGGCCTGCCAGGCGGCCAGGCGGGTGCTAGTGGTCATTGCGCCGGCCCCATGCTCAGCCCCACTCGGCCAGCGCCTGCAGCGCGGCGTGGCGCTGCGCCGCGCCCTCGGCCGCCGCCAGCTCGCGGCC
>DATHWJ010000045.1:0-4123 GCA_035460745.1 Ideonella sp.
GACGTCGCGCTGTCGGCGATGTTGAACGCCGGCCGCTTCGACCTCGGCTTCTACGCGGGCCGCGCCTACGGCCTGCTGGCCGCGAGCTTCGTGCTGATGGTGCTGCTGCTCGAGAACGGGCGGCTGCATGCGCGGCTGGTCGATGTGCATGTGCGCGAGCGCCAGAAGTCGACCACGCTGCTGCACCTGAATGCCAAGCTCGAGTCGATGAACACCATGCTGGCGGACCTGAACCGCCAGTTGCAGCAGGCCGGCCAGTTCAAGTCCGAGTTCCTCGCCAACATGTCGCACGAGCTGCGCACGCCGCTGAACGCGGTCATCGGGTTTTCCGAGCTGCTGAAGAACGGACTGGTCGATGACAAGCCGGCCAAGCGCCGGCGCTTCGAGGAGCAGATCTTCGACAGCGGCAAGCACCTGCTGTCGCTGATCAACGACGTGCTCGACCTGTCGAAGGTCGAGGCGGGCAAGATGTCGCTCGAGCTGGATCCGGTCGATCCGGAGGACCTGCTGGGCAGCAGCCTGGCGATGTTCGAGGAGGCCGGCGAGCGGCGCCGCATCTCCCTCGATCTCGCGGTGGCGCAGCCGATCGGGCCGATGCTGGCAGATCCGCGCCGCTTGCGCCAGATCATCTACAACCTGCTGTCCAACGCGGTCAAGTTCACGCCCGACGGCGGCACGGTCCGGATCACCGCGCGGGTGGTGCCGGGCGACAGCCTGGGCTTCGGGAGCAGCTCGGACCTGATGGCGCGGGTGCTCCCGCTCCCGCCGGGCAGCAGCGCGGCCCACTACCTCGAGCTGCGCGTCGCCGACAGCGGCCCCGGCATCGGGCCGCAGGACCTGCCGCGGCTCTTCGAGGTGTTCGGGCAGCTGCCCTCCTCCACCCTGCAGCGGCAGCTCGGCACCGGGCTGGGGCTGGCCTTGGTGGCCCGACTCGCCGCCCTTCACGGCGGCACGGTCGGCGTGGCCAGCGCATTGGGGCGCGGCGCGCAGTTCGCGGCCTGGATTCCGTGGCGGGGCCACACCCCGGCGCTGCAGCCGGGCACCGCGGGCGTGGCCGCAGCGCCCCTCGCGCCGCCGCTGCCGGACGCACCATCGGTGCGCCACGCGCTGGTGATCGAGGATGACGAGCAGGCCGCCGAACTGCTGCGCCTGCACCTGGAGAGTGCCGGCTTCCAGGTCAGCTGCGCCAGCGACGCCGGCGATATCGGTCGCTCGACGGGCCCGAAGCCCGACATCATCACGCTCGACATCCTGCTGCCCGGCAGCAGCGGCTGGGACGTGCTCGAGCAGATCAAGAAAGATCCGACGCTGGCCTCGGTGCCGGTGGTGATCGTCTCCGTGGTGGCCGAACGCCAGCGCGGCTTCGCACTCGGCGCGGCGCAGGTGCTGCAGAAGCCGGTCACGCGCGCGGAGCTGCTGCACGCGGTGGACTCGGTCGGCCTCGGCCGCCGTATAGAGCGCCCGCAGCGCGTGCTGGTGCTCGACGACGACCCGGCGGCGGTGGAGGCCGTGGCCATCAACCTCGAGGGCCCGAACTGCGAGGTGCTGCGCGCCTACGACGGCCGCAGCGCCATCGAGACCGCGCTGCGCACGCAGCCCGATCTCATCATCCTCGACCTCATGATGCCCGGCATGAGTGGCTTCGAGGTCGTTGACGAGGTCCGCGCGCAGCCCCGGATGGCGTCGGTGCCCATCCTCGTGATGACCGCCAATGCCGTCACCCGGCAGGACCGCGAGCGTCTGAACGGCCAGGTCCTGAGCATCATGGACAAGGCCACGCTGGTTCGCGAGGGCTTCATGTCCGAAGTGGGCCGCGCGCTGCACGCCGAATGATCTCCCGACACGCCGCATCAAGGTCTCCCGACAGCGCCGGTGTGCAGCCGGCGGGCCGGCGTTCGATAGTCCCTGGCATGCCCTTCCCGCCGGAGCCGCGACCGTGAACCACCAGGAGGCCGCGCCCGCCGCCGGTCGCGCCGTGCATCCCCTGCCCACCTGGGCCGGGCTGGCGAAGTGCCAGGCGCTGGTGATCGACGGCAACCCGGCCTCACGGACCGCGCTGGTCTCGATGCTGCGCGAGTTCGGTGTCGGCACGATCGTGCAGACCACGCGGGCCCAGGATGCGCGGCGCATGCTCGAGCATCGGCACTTCGACATCGTGGTCTGCGAGTACCACTTCGAGAACCAGCCGATGAACGGCCAGGACCTGATGGACGACCTGCGCCTGGCCCAGCTGCTGCCGCTGTCGACCGTCGTCGTGATGATCTCCGGCGAGGCCGGCTACGCGAACGTCGCCGGCGCCGCCGAGGCGGCGCTGGACGCCTACCTGATCAAGCCGCACACCGAACAGGCGCTGCGCGAGCGCATCCTGCAGTCGTTCGAGCGCAAGGCGGCGCTGCGCGACATCATCGAGCAGGTCGAGCGCGGCGCCTTCCGCGAGGCGGCCGAGCTGTGCCAGCAGCGCACCGAAGCGCGCGGGCCGAACTGGCTGAATGCCGCGCGCATCGGCGCCGAACTCTGGCTGCGCCTGGGCCAGGCCAAGCCCGCGCAGAAGCTGTTCGATTCGATCCTCGCGACCCGTGCGCTGCCCTGGGCACGCCTGGGCTACGCACGCTCCGAGTACCAGGCCGGCGGCGTGCAGCAGGCGCGGCGCACGCTGGAAAGCCTGCTGAACGACCAGCCCGGCTATGCCGACGCCTACGACGTGATGGGGCGGGTGCTGCTCGATCAGGGCGAACCGGTGCAGGCACTGCAGGCGCTGCGGCGGGCCAGCGAGCTCACGCCGGGCTGCGTGACACGCATGCTCAAGCTCGGGCTGCTGGCCTTCTACCATGGTGAGCACAAGGAGGCGGCCGACGCCCTCAAGCGCGCCTGCGCGCTCGGCCTGGACTCCAAGGTGTTCGACTTCCAGGGGCTGGTGCTGCTGGGCATGCTGCAGTTCGACCGCGGCGACGCGCGCGCCCTCGGGCTGACCCTGCGCTCGATCGGCGCGGCGCGCGAGGCACAGCCGCAGAGCGCGCGCCTGCGCCGCTTCGAGTCGGTGCTCGGCACCTTCAAGCTCCTGCAGGAGCGCCGCATTCCCGAGGCGGTGCAGTCCATCCAGCAAGCCCTGCGCGAGCTGAAGGACGAGGACTTCGAGTTCGAGGCCGCCTGCAACCTGCTCTGCCTGCTGGTGCGCATGCTCGCGCGCGAAGTGCGCCTGGACGAGGTGCAGGAACGGCTGGAGACGCTGGCCGACCGCTTCGCCGTCTCGCGCACGACCTGCGAGTTGCTGAGCCGTTCGGTGCAGGGCCGACCCGACTTCGAAGCCATCATCCGCGCGCGCTACGAGCAGATCTGCGCGCTGGCCGAACGCGCGGTGTCGCACACGGTGGCCGGGGCGCCGCGCGAGGCCGTGGTCGAGCTGCTGGCGCACTTCGAAGGCTCGCTCAACGCCAAGCTGCTCGACCTGGCGCTGCACACCCTCGAGCGCCACCGCGCCGGCATCGCCGACGTGGACGAGCAGCTCACGCGTGCGCGGGCGCTGCACACGCGCTACCGCAGCTACGGCACGCAGGTGCAGATCCAGTGGCGACCGCCGGGCGTGGCGGCGCCGCGCTCGACGCCGGTGCCCGCTCACTGAGCCGGGTTGGCCTTCAGCCCCCGGCGCGCAATACTGCGCGCGCCAAGGAACTGCGCGAGCGTTTCGTGCGCGCCGGACGGTCGCACAACTCGAGCACGTCATCGATGACTTGCCCACCGGCATTTCCATCCTCGACCGCGAATTTCGCATCGAGTACGTCAACGCCGCGTTCTCCCACATGCTGGGCTGGACCGAGCCAAGGCACTGCCGGTTTCGTCGCCAAGCCCTTCAACAAGGATTGCTGGTCGCCAAGATTCAGGACCGCCTGAGCGGCAGCGAAGCCACCGGTTGATGACGAACGCTCGCTGAGGTCCGTCTCCGTTGAGGCCGCCCGGTTTGATTGAGAGAGGAAGCAATGGACTCCATCAGGTTGATGATCGTCGACTCGGATCCGCAGGCATCGGACCTGCTGGTGAAGGCATTGCGCACCGAGGAATTGGACATTGCCGCCGAGCGTGCAGATACGCCCGTCGGCATCGAAGTAGCGATGCGTTGGTTCGAGCC
>DATHWJ010000046.1:0-8773 GCA_035460745.1 Ideonella sp.
CCTCGAACGTGCGCGCCCGCGAAAGCGCGCCGGCCTGAAGCCGACCGCCCGAGACCGTCAGGCCAGCAGCAGCCTGGCCAGCCACCAGCCCAGCCCGGCGCAGGCCAGCGCGCCCAGCACATGGGCCAGCGTGTGCAGCACCACGATCGCGAACTCGCCACGCAGCAGCAGCCCCAGCGATTCGGCGGAAAACGCCGAGAAAGTCGTCAGGCCGCCCAGCACGCCGGTGATCAGCAGCAGCCGCAAGCCCTCGTTCGGATGCCGGTCGAGCGCGAACACGAGAAAGCCGATCAGCAAGCCGCCGACGCAGTTGACGGCCCAGGTCCCGGCCGCGAAAGGCAACGCCAACGGGTTGAGCCAGAGCGACACGCGCCAGCGCAGCACCGAGCCGAGAGCGCCGCCCACCGCCACAGCCAGGGCCTGCCAGGCGGGGGCGAGGTTGTTCATCGGCCCACGGCCGCGGCGCCAGGCCGGCGGCAGCGCCGGCTCGGAGCCTCAGACACCCGCATTGCCGGACCGTATGCCCCAGCGCTCCAGCGCCGCGTCGTCGGCCACCCGCGCATCCACCCAGTGGGCGCCGTGCGGCGTGGTCTCCTTCTTCCAGAACGGCGCTTCGCTCTTCAGGTAGTCCATCAGGAACTCGCAGGCCTGGAAGGCCTGGCCGCGGTGGGCCGAGGTGACGGCGACCAGCACGATCTGGTCTTGCGGCGCCAGCGGGCCGATGCGGTGGATGACCCGGGCCGCCAGGATCTCGAAGCGCGCCATGGCCTGGTCGATCATGGCCTCGATGGAGCGCTCCGTCATGCCCGGGAAATGCTCCAGCACCATCTCGCTGACCGGCGTGCCGCGGTGCTGGTCGCGCACCGTGCCGACGAAGCTGACGACCGCGCCGACCCCGCCGTCGCCGGCGCGCAGTGCGGCCACTTCCTCGGCCAGGTCGAAGTCGGCGGTCTGGATGACGACGCGAGCGGGCACCATGGCCTCAGCCTCCGGTGACGGGCGGGAAGAAGGCGAGCTCGTCGCCGTCCGCAAGCGCATCGGTCTCGGTGCACATGGTCTGGTTCAGCGCGGCGCGCACCGCGCGGCCACGGGCCAGCACCTGCGCGTGGGCGGCGCCGCGGGCGATCAGCAGGTCGCGCACGGTGCCCACCGTGCTGCCTTCCGGCAGCTCGATCGCCTCGCTGCCGCCCAGCGCCTCGCGCAGCGAGGCGAAATAGCGCAGCTGGACCTTCATCGCGCACTCCTCACGACATCACCAGCGTCGCCAGCGGCAGGAAGCGCACGGTGTCGCCTTGGGCGATGGTCTGGCCGGCCGGGTTGTCGATCAGGCCGTCGGCCCAGACCGTGGAGGTCAGCACGCCCGAGCTCTGGTTGGGGTAGAGCTCCAGCGTGCCGGCGGGCGTCAGCCGCGCGCGCAAGAACTCGCGCCGCTTGTCGGCCCGCGGCCAGTCGAAGTCGGCACGCATCGGCAGCGCCAGCAGCGGGCCCTGGGGCAGGCCTTGCAGCGCGCGCAGCACGGGAGCCACCGCCAGCAGGTAGGTCACGAAGCTGGAGACCGGGTTGCCCGGCAGGCCCACCAGCAGCGTCTCGCCGCCGCCCTCGCGGCGTATCGCGCCGAAGGCCAGCGGCTTGCCGGGCTTGATCGCGATCTGCCAGAGGTCGAGCCGGCCTTCGGCCAGCGCGGCGGGCCTGAGGTGGTCTTCTTCGCCGACCGAGACACCGCCGCAGGTGAGTATCAGGTCGTTGCCCTCGGCGGCGCGCTTGAGCGCCTCGCGCGTGGCGCCCAGCTTGTCGGCCACGATACCGAGGTCGTTGACCTCGCAGCCGGCCGCCTGCAGCAGGGCGCTCAGCGTGAAGCGGTTGGAGTTGTAGATGGCGCCAGGCGGCATCTGCTCGGGCGGCATGTCGCCCGGCATCACCAGCTCGTCGCCGGTGGAGAACAGCGCGACGCGCGGCCGGCGCAGCACCGCCAGATGGCCCGCGCCGACCGAGGCGGCCAGGCCCAGGGCCTGCGGGTTCAGGCGCGTGCCGGGGCTGAGCACCACCGCTTCGCGGCGCACGTCTTCGCCGCGCCGGCGTATCCACTGGCCGGCGGCGGGCACGGCCAGCACCCGCACCTGGCCCAGCGTGCCGGCCTCGGCCGCGACGGCTTCGCATTGCTCCTGCATCACGACGGCGTCGGCGCCGGCCGGCACCTGCGCGCCGGTGAAGATGCGCGCGGCCGTGCCGGGCTGCAGCGGCTGGCCGACGACGCCGGCGGGGATGCGCTGCGAGACGGGCAGCACGGTGCCGGCCGCGGGCACGTCGGCGGCGCGCATCGCGTAGCCGTCCATCGCGCTGTTGTCGGCCGGCGGCACGTCGAGCGTGGAAGTCACGCTCTGGGCCAGCACGCGGCCGAGCGCGCCCATGGTGGAGACGGTCTGCTGCTCGACGATGCGGTGGCGCGCGGCCACCTCGACGAGCTGCGCCACGGCGGCGTCCAGGCTCATCAGCGGCGGGCGGGCGGCGGGGGTCGAAGGGGTGGTGCTCATCGGCGGGGCTTGTTCAGGCGACGCAGTGCTTGACGATCAGCGCCTTGACCAGCGCGACGTCCGGCGGCAGCACCGAGAAGCGCTTGGGCAGATCCTCGATGCCTTCCAGGCCAGCGGGCCTTTCGGGGTCGCGCCCCAGCGCTTCGCGGATGGTCTCGGCGAACTTGGCGGGCAGCGCGGTCTCCAGCACGATCATGGGCACACCGGCCTCCTGGTGCTCCAGCGCCACCTTGACGCCGTCGGCGGTGTGGGTGTCGATCATGCTGCCGTAGCGCTCGAAGGTAGAGCGTATGGTCGCCAGGCGGTCGGCATGGGTGCTGCTGCCGGACTGGAAGCCGAAGGCGGCGATGCGCTCGAACTCCTCGGGCGTCAGGCTGAAGGCACCGGCGCGCTCGACCTCTTCGGCAAAGAGCTGGCGGGTGTGCACGCCGTCGCGGCCCAGCAGGTCGAAGACGAAGCGCTCGAAGTTCGAGGCCTTGGAGATGTCCATCGAGGGGCTGGAGGTCTCGACGGTCTCGGCCCCCTTGCGCACGCGGTAGACGCCGCTGCGGAAGAACTCGTCGAGCACGTCGTTCTCGTTGGTGGCGACCACCAGGTGCTTGATCGGCAAGCCCATCATGCGCGCCACGTGGCCGGCGCAGACGTTGCCGAAATTGCCCGAGGGCACGGTGAAGCTCACCGGCTCGTCGTTGTGGTTGGTCGCCTGGAAATAGCCGGCGAAGTAGTACACCACCTGGGCCAGCAGGCGGGCCCAGTTGATCGAGTTGACGGTGCCTATCTTGTGGTCGCGCTTGAAGGCCAGGTCGTTGGAGACCGCCTTGACGATGTCCTGGCAGTCGTCGAACACGCCTTGCACGGCGATGTTGTGGATGTTGGCGTCCTGCAGGCTGAACATCTGCGCCTGCTGGAAGGCGCTCATGCGGCCGTGCGGGCTCAGCATGAAGACGCGCACGCCCTGCTTGCCGCGCATCGCGTACTCGGCCGCGCTGCCGGTGTCGCCCGAGGTGGCGCCGAGGATGTTGAGCTGCTCGCCGCGGCGGGCGAGCTCGTACTCGAACAAGGCGCCGAGCAACTGCATCGCCATGTCCTTGAAGGCCAGCGTCGGGCCGTTGGACAAGGCTTGCACCAGCAGGCCGGTATCGCCGAGCGCGCGCACCGGCACGATGGCGGCGTTGCCGCCGAACACGGTCGCGGTGTAGGTCTTGTGGACCAGCGCCTTCAGGTCATCGGCCGGGATGTCGTCGATGTAGAGCGACAGCACCTCGAAGGCCAGCTCGGCATACGACAGGCCACGCCACTTTGCGAGCGTTTCGCTGCTGACATGGGGGTAGGTCTCCGGCAGGTAGAGGCCGCCATCGGGGGCGAGGCCTTCGAGCAGGATCTCGCAGAAGTGGCGCGGGGTCTGGTCGCCGCGCGTTGAAAGGTACTTCATGGCGTCAGGCCAGCTCTTCCTTGCGGATGCTGACGATGGGGGCGAGCACGGTAGGCAGCGCCTGCATCTGCGCCATCGCCGTGCGCATGCGCGACTCCACCGTCTGGTGGGTCAGGATGATCACGTCGGTCTGCTTCTCGCCCTCGGCGGATTCGCGCTGCAGCACCGCGTCGATGGAGATGTCGTGCTCGGCCAGGATGCCGGTGATGCGGGTCAGCACGCCGGTCTGGTCGGCCACCTGCAGGCGCAGGTAGAAGGAGGTGACCACCTGGTCTATGCCCAGGATGGGCGTGTTGGCCAGCGAGTCGGGCTGGAACGCGAGGTGGGGCACGCGGTGGTCGGGGTCGGCCGTGTGCAGGCGGGTGATGTCGACCAGGTCGGCCACGACGGCCGAGGCGGTGGGCTCGGCGCCTGCGCCCTTGCCGTAGTAGAGCGTGGTGCCGACGGCGTCGGCCTGCACCACCACGGCGTTCATCGCGCCCTCGACGTTGGCGATCAGCCGCTTGGCCGGCACCAGCGTAGGGTGCACGCGCAGCTCGATGCCGCCGACGTCGTCGCGCCGGCGCGTGATGCCGAGCAGCTTGATGCGGTAGCCGAGCTGCTCGGCGTAGCGGATATCGGCAGCGGCGAGCCCGGTGATGCCTTCGACGTGGGCCTTGTCGAACTGCACCGGCACGCCGAAGGCGATCGCGCTCATGATGGTGGCCTTGTGGGCGGCGTCCACACCTTCGATGTCGAAGGTCGGGTCGGCCTCGGCGTAGCCCAGGCGTTGCGCTTCTTTCAGCACCACGTCGAAGTCCAGCCCCTTGTCGCGCATCTCGCTGAGGATGAAGTTCGTCGTGCCGTTGATGATGCCGGCGATCCACTCGATGCGGTTGGCGGTGAGGCCCTCGCGCAGCGCCTTGATGATGGGGATGCCGCCGGCCACCGCGGCCTCGAAGGCGACCATCACGCGCTTCTCGCGGGCTGCCGCGAAGATCTCGCTGCCGTGCACCGCAAGCAGCGCCTTGTTGGCGGTGACCACGTGCTTGCCGGCGGCGATGGCCTCCAGCACCAGCGTCTTGGCGATGCCGTAGCCGCCGATCAGCTCGACCACGATGTCGATCTCCGGGTTGGCGATCACCGCGCGGGCGTCGGCCACCACCTGCACGCCGTCGCCGACGATGCCTTTGGCGCGGGCCACGTCGAGGTCGGCCACCATGGTGATCTCGATAGCGCGGCCGGCGCGGCGCAGGATCTCCTGCTGGTTGCGTTTGAGCACCTGGAAGGTGCCGGAGCCGACGGTGCCTATGCCGAGAAGGCCGACCTGTATGGGTTTCATGGGAGTGCCCGGAAAGGAGATCGAAGTACGGAGAGCGCGCCCAGGCTCAGAGCGAGTGGCGCTTGCGGTAGTGGTCGAGGAAGCGGGCGATGCGGCCCACCGCCTCGGCGAGGTCGTCGGTATTGGGCAGGAACACCAGCCGGAAGTGGTCCGGCGTGGGCCAGTTGAAGCCGGTGCCCTGCACGATCAGCACCTTCTCGTCGGCCAGCAGCTCGTAGGCGAACTGCTGGTCGTCGGCGATGGGGTAGAGCTTGGGGTCCAGCCGCGGGAACATGTAGAGCGCGGCCTTGGGCTTGACGACGCTGACGCCGGGGATTTGCGACAGCAGCTCGTAGGCCATGTCGCGCTGGCGTGCCAGCCGGCCGCCGGGCGCCACCAGGTCCTTGATGCTCTGGTAGCCGCCCAGTGCGGTCTGGATCGCGAGTTGGCCCGGCGTGTTGGCGCACAGGCGCATCGAGGCCAGCATGTTCAGGCCCTCGATGTAGTCCTGGGCGCGCCGCTTGTCGCCCGAGACCACCATCCAGCCGGCCCGGTAGCCGCAGGAGCGGTAGTTCTTGGACAGGCCGTTGTAGGTCAGGAAGAGCACGTCGTCGGCCAACGACGCGATGCTGGTGTGGGTGTGGCCGTCGTACAGCGTCTTGTCGTAGATCTCGTCGGCCATCACCACCAGGTGGTGCTGGCGGGCGATCTCGACGATGCCCTGCAGGATGTCGTCCGGGTAGAGCGCGCCGGTCGGGTTGTTGGGGTTGATGACGACGATGGCCTTGGTGTTGGGCGTGACCTTGGCGCGGATGTCGTCGAGGTCGGGCAGCCAGCCGCTGCCCTCGTCGCAGTGGTAGTGCACCGGCGTGCCGCCGGAGAGCGACACCACCGCGGTGTAGAGCGGGTAGTCGGGCGACGGCAGCAGCACCTCGTCGCCGGCATCGAGCAGCGCGTTCATGCTGAAGGCGATCAGCTCGGAGGCGCCGTTGCCCAGGTAGACGTCGTCCACCGTGACACCCTGGATGTGTTTTTCCTGGGTGTAGTGCACCACCGCCTTGCGCGGCGCGAACAGGCCCTTGCTGTCGGTGTAGCCGGCCGCGTCGGGCAGGTTGCGGATCATGTCCTGCACGATCTCGTCGGGCGGCATCAGGCCGAAGGCGGCGACGTTGCCGATGTTCAGCTTGATGATCTTGTGGCCCTCTTCCTCCATCTGCCGGGCCTTGTCCAGCACCGGGCCTCGGATGTCATAGCCGACGTTGGCGAGCTTGCTCGACTTGGCGATGAGTTTCAAACCGGGGTCTCCTGGGACTGGGGAAACCTATAATTTTAGACTGATGCTTCCCGGACGTTTGCACTTGACGCGCGCCACGCTGCGCCCCCCACCGCGCAAGGCGGCTCCGCAGCGGCGGCCTGCCGCGCGCCGGAGCCGGGAGCCCACATTCAAGGAGGACCGATTGAAGTTCCAACCCGACCATCTCGACGGGGTCAACGCCGTGTCGCGGCTGGAGAGCGGCCGCATCTGGATCCACGGCACGCTGTTCGAGACCAGCCTGATCGTGCCCTGGCGCGGCGAGGTGCAAGCGTGGCCGGCCACCCAGCCGCAGGAGCTGCAGGCCAGCCACTTCGAGCCGCTGCTGGCGCTGGAGCCGGAGCTGGTGATCTTCGGCAGCGGGCCGCGCCACAGCTTCGTCTCGCCGCAGCACTACCGCGCGCTGATCGAGCGGCGCATCGGCTTCGAGACCATGGACACCGCGGCGGCCTGCCGGACCTTCAACGTGCTGGTGAGCGAAGGCCGCAAGGTGGTGGGGGCTTTCCTGCTGCCGCCGGGGGTGGTGGCCTGACCGGCCTGAGCGGCCGCGGCGAACTGCGCCGGGCACAGCAAGCCTTTGAGAATAACTCTCGCTTCAACCTATAATACAGGGCTATGCCTATCCAGGGCGCCCGGAGAAGAAAAGATCCTCATGACGCCAGCCCTCAACAAACCCCTCCCGGAACTTGAAGCGCAAGCCACCGGCGGTGTGAAGTTCACACCGCAGGCGTTTCGCGGCCAGGCCGTGGTGCTTTACTTCTACCCGAAGGACAACACCCCCGGCTGCACCACCGAAGCCATGCAGTTTCGCGATCACCACAAAGAGTTCGTCAAAGCCGGCGCCGTGGTGTTTGGCGTCTCGCGCGACAACCTCGCCTCGCACGACAAGTTCAAGCAGAACCTCGAGCTGCCCTTCGAGCTGATCGCCGACACCGAAGAGAAGCTCTGCCACATGTTCGGTGTGGTGAAGAACAAGATCATGTACGGCAAGAAGGTCAAGGGCATCGAGCGCTCGACCTTCCTGATCGACGCGCAAGGCGTGCTGCGCGCCGAGTGGCGCGGCATCAAGGTGGCCGGCCACGTCGATGAAGTGCTGAAGGCCGTGAAAGAACTCAAAAAGGCGGCGTGATCCCCCGCGGCAAACCTGCAAGAGACGTTTCCTGACAAAAAGCCGGCCGCTGCGCCGGCTTTTTTCATGGGCCGCAAGTTGTGCATAATGGGTTTCATGCCCGTGAATCACGCGATGAGCACACCACCAAGAGCCGCCCAGTAGCCTGTGCGGCTTTTTTGTTTCTGAAATCCCGTTCTTTTCTTCATCCCTCCACTACCGGTCCAGCAGCCCTCCCCACATGCCGTTGCCCAAGCCCCCCGCTACCCGCGCCGCCATCCTCCCGCCTGCTGCCTACGAGTCCCAGGCGGCCCCCAAAGCTGCCCGCCATGCCCTGAAGCCCACCCCGTCCACCGCCGAGGCCGAGGCGCCTGCGCTGGAGCTGCGCGACGACAGCCGCGTGCAAGTGGCCGCGCCGCCGGTGCAGGCCAAGGCCACCGCCCTGCCCGTCAAGGCAGCCGCCCGCAAGCAGCCGGCGGCCGAGCCCAAGCCCCGCCGGGCGCCGCGCGGCGATGGCCCGGCCAAGCTCTTCGTGCTCGACACCAATGTGCTGATGCACGACCCGATGTCGCTCTTCCGCTTCGACGAGCACGACGTCTACCTGCCGATGATCACGCTGGAGGAGCTCGACGGCCACAAGAAGGGCATGAGCGAGGTCTCGCGCAACGTGCGCCAGGTCAGCCGCGAGCTCGACGCGCTGGCGGCCGACAGCAAGTTCGATCCCGCGGCCGGCGTGCCGCTGGCCAAGACCGGCCACCGCGACGCCGGCGGCAAGCTCTTTTTCCAGACCACCTTCCTGGAGGCCAAGCTGCCCGCCGGCCTGCCGCAGGGCAAGGCCGACAACCAGATCCTGGGCGTCGTGCAGGCGCTGCGCGAGCAACATGCGGGGCGCGACGTCGTGCTGGTGTCCAAGGACATCAACATGCGCGTCAAGGCGCGTGCGCTGGGTCTGGCCGCCGAAGACTATTTCAACGACAAGACGCTGGAAGACGGCGACCTGCTCTACACCGGCGTGCTGCCGCTGCCGGCCGACTTCTGGGAGCGCCATGGCAAGACCATGGAGAGCTGGAGCCAGGGCGGCCACACCTTC
>DATHWJ010000047.1:0-22829 GCA_035460745.1 Ideonella sp.
CGCATCGACTTCGACCACATGCGCCACGAGACCGACATCGTCGGCTACCCCATCCTGCCGCTGGTGCACCAGCTGGTGGCGATGTGCGGCGAGGCCGGCCGCTACCTGCACTGGGGCGCCACCACGCAAGACATCATGGACACCGCCAGCGTGCTGCAGGTGCGCGACGCACTGGACGTCGTCGATGCCGACCTGCGCGGCCTGCGCCAGACCCTCGCCGCGCTGGCCGCCCGGCACCGCGACACGCCGATGGCCGGCCGCACCCATCTGCAGCAGGCGCTGCCGGTGACCTTCGGCTACAAGGTCGCCATCTGGCTGGCCATGTTCGACCGTCACCAGGAGCGCCTGGCCGAGCTGCGCAAGCGCGTGCTGGTGGTGCAGTTCGCCGGGGCGGCCGGCACGCTGGCCTCGCTGGGCGAGCGCGGCCTGGCCGTGCAGGCGGCCCTGGCCGACGAGCTGAAGCTGGCCGTGCCCGCCACCACCTGGCACGTGGCGCGCGACGGCTTCGCCGAGGCGGTCAACCTGCTGGCGCTGATCACCGGCTCGCTGGGCAAGATCGCCTACGACGTGATGATCATGGCGTCGACCGAGTTCGCCGAGCTCAGCGAGCCCTTCGTCAAGGGCCGTGGCGCCAGCAGCACCATGCCGCAAAAGCGCAACCCGATCTCCAGCGAGCTGATGCTCGCGGCCTCCAAGGCCGTGCGCCAGCACGCCGGGCTGATGGTGGATGCGATGGTGCAGGACTTCGAGCGCGCCACCGGCCCGTGGCATGCCGAGTGGATCGCGATCCCCGAGAGCTTCATCCTCTCGGCCGGGGCCTTGCACCAGGCCAGGTTCATGCTCGGCGGCCTGACGGTCGACACCGACCGCATGCGCCACAACCTGGGCCTCACCCGCGGCCTGATCGTGGCCGAGGCCGTGATGATGGGCCTGGCGCCCGCCATCGGCCGCCAGCAGGCCCACGACATCGTCTACGACGCCTGCCGCAGCGTGAACGAGCAGGGCGGCACGCTGGCCGAGGCGCTGGCCGCACTGCCCGAGGTCACGCGCCACTTCGACCGCGCCGCGATAGCGCGCCTGACCGACCCCGCGAACTACCTCGGCCTGTGCGGCGAGATGGTGGACCGCGCCGTCGCGCTCTCGGCCGCGGCCGATGCCAGCCCTCGCTGAACTCCCTCGCCCTCACCCTCACCCCCATCCCACCGGAGACTCCGATGCATCCTTTCAAGTCCACCTTGTGCGCACTCGCGCTGGCCGCCGCGGCCACCGGCGCTGCCGCCCAGGCCTACCCGTCGCGCACCATCACCTGGGTCGTGCCCTTCGCCGCCGGCGGCCCGACCGACGGCATGGCGCGCGACATCGCCGCGCACGTCGCCAAGGAGATCGGCCAGCAGATCATCATCGAGAACCAGGGCGGCGCCGGCGGCACCATAGGCGCGGGCAAGGCCGCCAAGGCGGCGCCGGACGGCTACACCTTCCTCGTCGGCCACCTGGGCTACATGGGCGCCGGCCCCTCGCTCTACAAGAAGCTGAGCTACGACCCGGTGAAGGACTTCGACGCCGTCTTCCGCTTCCCCGACACGCCGCTGGTGCTGCTGGTGCCCAAGGCCTCGCCCTACCAGACGGCCGGCGAGCTGATCGCCTTCGCGAAGAAGAACCCCGGCAAGATCAACTTCGGCAATGCCGGCGCCGGCTCCACCTCGCACCTGATCGCCGCGTTGTTCGAGAGCAAGGCCGGCATCGACATGGTCTCGGTGCCCTACAAGGGCGCCGCGCCGGCGCTGAACGACCTGATCGCCGGCCAGGTGGATGCGATGTTCGACCAGACCAACACCGCGCTGCCGCAGGTGCAGGGCGGCCGGCTGCGCGCCATCGGCCTGACCTCGACCCAGGCGATGGCGCAGTTCCCCGGCGTGCCGCCGCTAAGCGACAAGGCGCTGCCGGGTTTCGAGGCCGCCACCTGGTATGGCCTCTACGCGCCCAAGGGCACGCCCAAGGAGGCCTTGCAGAAGATGCACGCCGCCTACCTGAAGGCCATGGCCGAGAAGGCCTGGACGCAGAAGATGGCCGAGCAAGGCATCCGCCTGCTGCCCGACGCACAGTACGCGCCCGACGCCTTCGCGAAGCACACCGCGGCCGAGATCGAGAAGTGGCACAAGGTGGTGGCCGACGCCAAGATCACGGTGGACTGATGCAGCAGCAGGGGTTGGCCGTGCACCGCATCGAGCAGGAAGACCTGGTGCAAAGCCTCGCCGAGGCTCTGCAGTTCATCAGCCACCAGCACCCGCCCGACTTCGTGCGCGCACTGCGCCGCGCCTGGCAGGCCGAGAGCCACCCGCCCGCCAAGGCGGCGATCGAGCAACTGCTGGTCAACAGCCGGCTCGCCGCGCTGGGCCGCCGGCCCATCTGCCAGGACACCGGCGTGGTGCAGGTCTTTCTGCGCGTCGGCGTGGGCGTGCTGTGGAGCCGGCGCGACGGGCAGGCGCCGCGTGCCCTGCAGGCCGTCATCGACGAGGCCGTGCGGCGCGCCTACACCGACCCGCTGAACCCGCTGCGGGCCTCGATGGTGCGCGACCCGCTGGGCCAGCGCCTCAATACGCGCGACAACACGCCGGCCATCGTCTTCAGCGAGATCGTCGAGGGCGACAGCCTCGAAGTGCGGGTCGCGGCCAAGGGCGGCGGCGGCGACGTCAAGGCCCGCTTCGCCACCTTGAACCCCAGCGACAGCGTGGCCGACTGGGTGCTGGCGCAGCTGCCCGGCATGGGCGCCGGCTGGTGCCCGCCGGGTGTCATCGGCGTGGGGCTGGGCGGCAGCCCGGAGCAGGCGATGCTGCTGGCGAAGACGGCGCTGTTCGAGCCCATCGACATCGACCAGCTGCGCGCCCGCGGCGCCGCCAACGCCGAAGAGGCGCTCAGGCTCGATCTGCACACGCGCATCAACGCGCTGGGCATGGGCGCGCAGGGCCTGGGCGGCCTCAGCACGGTGCTCGACGTCAAGGTCGCCACCGCGCCCTGCCACGCCGCGACCATTCCCATCGCGCTGGTGCCCAACTGCGCCGCCACCCGCACCCTGCGCTTCGTGCTCGACGGCAGCGGCCCGGTGGGCTTCGAGCCCGCGCCGGCGTCGCTGTGGGAGGGCATCCCCGACCGTTTCGAGGCGCCCGGCGCGGCCCGCGTCGATCTCGACCGGCTGAGCCCCGAGCAGGTGGCCGGCTGGCGCTGCGGGCAGACGCTGCTGCTCTCGGGCCGGGTGCTGACGGGCCGCGACGCGGCCCACAAGCGGTTGGTGGACCTGCTGGCGCGCGGCGAGCCGCTGCCGGTGGACCTGCGCGGCCGCGCCATCTACTACGTGGGCCCGGTGGACGCGGTCGCCGGCGAGGCGGTAGGCCCGGCCGGCCCCACCACCGCGACGCGCATGGACAAGTTCGTCGAGCCCCTGCTGGCGCAGACCGGCCTGCTGGTGATGATAGGCAAGGCCGAGCGCGGGCCGGCCGCGATAGACGCGATACGCCGCCACGGCGCCGCCTCGCTGGTCGCCGTGGGGGGCGCGGCCTACCTGCTCTCCAAGGCCATCCGGCAGGCGCGCGTGCTGGCCTTCGGCGACCTGGGCATGGAGGCCATCCACGAGTTCGAGCTGGTGGACTTCCCGGTCACGGTGGCGGTGGACTCGCTGGGCCGGTCGGTGCACCGCTTTGCGCAGCAGCGGGCCGGCGAGGGCGGTGAGCTGCCTGTCGGCTGATCGCACCCTCAGCGCGGTGGCGTGTTCATCACTTGCAGCGCGGACAACTGCGCCAGGAACACCAGGTGCTCGACGATCTTGAGCTTCTCCAGGTTCTCGAACTTCGACGGGCCACCCAGCGCCAGCGCTGGCACGAAACCGTATATCTCCTCGGCCTTCGGGCGGCTGAGCTTTCTGAGGGCGGGGGAGAGGGGGGCGCCGAAAACGTTCTCCTTGCGATCACAGATGCTGACGAACTGGGGATTTCGCAATCCCCCCGTGTGCCCCAGATATTCGCTGGGTTGCTAAACAATCTGAAGGACGGCACACAATACACTGTGTGTATAACTGTCAAGCCGGAGGCTTCAATGCAGGCAGCAACAGCCCTAGATTCGACTCCCCGCAAGGAGCGGAGTCCGATGGGCAAACGCATTGCGGCCGCAGCGCCGGCCGAGCTTGAGATGAGTTTTGGGGAACGGCTGGCCAGCCTGCGCAAGGCGGCCGGGTTCACGCAGATCGAGCTGGGCGTCTCGCCGCGCATGGTGGCGTACTACGAGAGCCCGGCCGCCACGCCGCCGGCCAACCTGCTGCCGCAGATCACCACCGCACTCGGGGTGACGATCGATGAGATGTTCGGCCGCTCGCCCAAGCGCAAGCTGGCCAAGCAAGAGGGCGACAGCCGGCTGCTGGCCATCGAGAAGCTGGACGTGGCCGAGAAGCGACAGGTGCTTCAGGTCATCGATGCCTTCATCGAGCGCGGGCAGTTGAAGCGCAAGGCGGAGAGCCGGGCTTGAGCAACGAAGGCAGCACCAGCACCGAACTGGAGTTCACCTGGGACCCGGCGAAGGCAGCATCGAATCTGGCCAAGCACGGGGTCGCGTTTGCTCAGGCCGCCACGGTGTTTGCCGATGCACTGGCGCTCACGGTTTTTGACAACGAGCACAGCGAGTTCGAGGAACGCTGGTTCACGCTCGGCATGGACCGCGCCGGCAAACTGCTGGCGGTGTCGCACACCTATGCGGCCACCGGGCCGGCAAGTGCCAGAGTGAGAGTGATTTCGGCGCGCGAGGCCACGCGCAACGAGCGCCGGCAGTACGAGAACGAGCCGCGCTGAACCACGATCAGCCGCAGCAGATCAGCAGCTAAACCAGCAAGGTGATGACGATGGGAACGCAAGCCAACCAGCACGACGACTTGAACGACGACGATCTGCCCGCCGAGATCGACTTCTCCAAGGGCGTGCGCGGCAAATTCTTCAAGCCCGGCACCCGGCTCAGCCTGCCGGTCTACCTCGAAGCCGACGTGCAGGACTACCTCGCCGCCCGCGCCAAAGCCCGCGGCATCGAGGTCGGCCAACTCGTCAATGAACTGCTCAAGAAGGATATCGAGCTTATCGAGGCGGTGAGGTAGGCGTGCCGTCTCGCCGACAGGACTCAAGCAGTTACGTGCGCGGAGAGGTCGCGCTCCTTGACCCGATGTGCCACTCGGCGGTGGCTTCTTCCAACTGGTGACAGAGCCGCCGGCTGAACGGCGCGACGGCTTGAAGATTCTGGCACGCTCCGCGTTCAACGGACGATCCCGGATCCATGCACCCTTCCTGGGTGCTGCCCCCAATAGAGGCAAGTTCGAGGTCATGGCCATCGACACCCGGCCCGCGCGCGAACTTCAGCCCAGCGCGGCGATCACCTGGATCTCGACCTTGTCTTCCGGCGAGGCCAGGCGGGCTTCCACCGTGGCGCGCGCCGGGCTCTTGGCGTCGGTGCCGACCCAGGCGTCCCAGACCTCGTTCATCGCCGCGAAGTCGCCCATGTTGCTGAGGTAGATGGTGGCGCTGAGGATGCGGGTCTTGTGCGAGCCGGCCTGGGCGAGCAGGGTGTCGATCTGGCCCAGCACGCTGCGGGTCTGTTCGCGGATGGGCTGGCTGGCGTCTTCCGGCACCTGGCCGGCGAGGTAGGCCACGCCGTTGAAGACAGTGGCGTCTGAGAGCCGCCGGCCGGGGTTGAGGCGCTGGATGTCGGTCATGGGGAGGTCTCCGGTGGGGGGGCGGAAAGATGCTCGAGCAGCCATGCGCGGAAGGCGGCGAGCTTGGCGCTGCGCGCGTGGTGCTCGGGCATCACGAGGTAGTAGTGCTGGCCGGTGGGCAGCGCGAGGTCGAAGGGGCGCACCAGGCGGCGGGCGGCGAGGTCGTCGGCCGCGAGCAGGCAGTCGCCGATGGCGACGCCGAAGCCATGCACCGCGGCGTCCATCGCCAGGTCCATGGTCTCGAAGTTCTGGCCGTGGTCGGCGCGCAGGTGCGGGGCGCCGGCGGCATTGAGCCAGCGGCGCCAGTCGGCGTGGTCGCGGGTCGGGTGGAGCAGGGTGTGGCGGGCCAGGTCGTCCAGGCTGTGCAGGCCGCCGCTGTCGCGCAGCGCGGGGGTGCACAAGGGGGTCAGCACTTCGGCGAAGAGGGGGACCTGCTCGGCATGCCCCTGGGCGGCCTGCTCGCCATAGACGATCGCGGCGTCGAACGGCTCGCTGCCGAAATCGACGCGGTGCGAGAGCGTGGTCGTGGCCTGGATCTCGATCTCCGGCTGCACCGCGCGGAAGGCCATGATCTTGGGCAGCATCCAGCGCATCGCGCAGGTGGGGATCTTCAGCGCCAGCACGGCGGCGCGGTGCGTCAGGCGCTGGGTCGCTTCTTCGAGGCTGCGAAAGCTTTCGCGCACCACCGGCGCCAGCGCCTGCGCCTCGGGCGTCAGGGCCAGCGCGCGGCGCGGATGGCGCACGAAGAGCGCGAAGCCGAAGTAATCCTCCAGCGTCTGGATCTGCCGGCTGACGGCGCCCTGGGTCAGGCAGAGCTGTTCGGCCGCCTGCGAGAAGCTCTGGCAGCGCGCGGTCACGTCGAACACGCGCAGCGCGTTGAGCGGCGGCAGTTCCCGGGTCATCTCAGGGCCGGATTACTCATAGGCATGCAGGATAGGCCCGATGCGGTTCGAGTCCACGTTGCTGCCGGTCACGATGTTCAGCACCTTGAGCCCGCCGATGTCCGGCAGGTGGTGCAGCAGCGCGGCGACGCCCACCGCGGCCGAGCCTTCGACGATCTGGTGGTGGTACTTGACCATCCAGTGCATCGCCTCGGCGACCTCGCTCTCCTTGACGACGAGGAAGTCGTCCACGTAGCGCAGCACCATGTCGAGGTTGGCGGCGCCCACTTCGCCGAGCAGGCCGTCGGCCAGCGTCTCGCCGTAGGCCACTTCGACCACCTTCTTCTGGCGGAACGAGTGCAGCCAGGGGTCGGAGGCTTCGGTCTGCAGGCCGATGACCTTGATGCCGGGGTTCAGGGACTTGGCCACCATCGAGACGCCCGAGAGCAGGCCGCCGCCGCCGGTGGGCACCAGGATCAGGTCGAAATGCGGCTCGACCAGGAAGGACTCCAGCGCCAGCGTGCCCTGGCCGGCCACCACCCACGGGTCTTCGTAGCTGGAGACGTAGATGCGGCCAGTCTTCATCGCCAGGCCCTTGGCGTGGGCATAGGCGGCATCGTAGTTGTCGCCCTCCTGGACCAGTTGCACGCCGGTGCGGCGGATGTTCTCCAGCTTGGTCTGGGGCGTGTTCCTGGGCACCACGACGATGGCGTTGACGCGTGCGGTCTTGGCCGCGGTGCCGAGGCCGAGC
Source organism: Ideonella sp. (assembly GCA_035460745.1). Classification (GTDB taxonomy): domain Bacteria; phylum Pseudomonadota; class Gammaproteobacteria; order Burkholderiales; family Burkholderiaceae_C; genus Ideonella. Next base: position 7,373 of record DATHWJ010000047.1, read on the forward strand.
GCAAAGTTGCCGCTCGAGGCGGTGACCACGCCGCGCGCGCGCTCGGCCGGCGTCAGCGCCAGCAGCCGGTTGGTGGCGCCGCGGATCTTGAACGAGCCGGTGCGCTGCAGCGACTCCATCTTCATCCACACATCGGCGCCGCGCGTCTCGCTCATCTTGTCGGAGTAGACCAGCGGCGTCGGCACGATGCTGTCCTTGATGCGCTGGTGCGCAATGAAGACGTCTTGCAGGGTGACGTTGATCATGATGGTGGCTTCAGCGGTAGTGCACGCCGGGCAGCACGCAGAGCATCTCGAACAGCAGGTTGGCGGCCAGCAGCGAGGTGTTGCCGCTGAGGTCGTAGGGCGGCGCCACTTCCACCAGGTCGCCGCCGACCACGTCGAGCCCGCGGCAGCCGCGGATGATCTCCACGCCCTGGATCGTCGTCAGCCCGCCGATCTCCGGCGTGCCGGTGCCGGGGGCGAAGGCCGGGTCCAGCCCGTCGATGTCGAACGAGATATACACCGGGCCCGCCCCGAACTGCTCGCGGATCTCGCCCATCAGCGGCGCCAGCGAGGTGTACCAGCACTCCTCCACCGGCACCACGCGGGCGCCCTTGCTGCGGGTCCAGTCGAACTCCTCGGCGATGTAGCCGGTACCGCGCAGGCCGATCTGCGCCATGCGCTTGGGGGCGATCAGGCCTTCTTCGATCGCGCGGCGGAAGGGCGTGCCGTGGGCGTACTTCTCGCCGAACATCGTGTCGTTGATGTCGGCGTGCGCGTCCACGTGCACCACGCCGATGGGGCCGTGCTTCTTCGCCAGCGCGCGCAGGATGGGCAGCACGATGGTGTGGTCGCCGCCCATCGTCAGCGGCCGGCAGCCGTCGGCCGCGATCGCGTCATAGGCCGCCTCGATGCGCAGCAGGCTGTCGGCCAGGCTGAAGGTGTTGATCGCCACGTCGCCGATGTCGGCCACCTGCAGCGAGTCGAAGGGCGCGGCGCGGGTGGCCATGTTGTAGGGCCGCAGCAGGCAGGACTCGGCGCGGATCTCGCGCGGGCCGAAGCGGGCGCCGGCGCGGTTGGAGGTGCCGATGTCGAAGGGCACGCCGACGAAGCAGGCGGCTAGCCCGGCGGTGCTGGTGGCGGTGGGCAGCCGCATCATCGTGGCGTGGCCGCCGAAGCGCGGCATCACGTTGCCGCCCAGCGGCTGGTTGAGTTCGCGTGTCATGGTGTCATCCTTGGCGGGGCAGCACGATCGCCGGCACCGGCGAAGCGCGCAGGATCTTGGCGGCGTTGGAGCCCAGGAACACGCGCTGCAGCGCGCCCAGGCGGCTGGAGCCGAGCATCAGCAGCTCGCCGTCCTGCCAGCCGAGACCGGCCAGCGCGTCTTCCCATTCGGGCCCGACGCTGACGTCGGTCTCTATCGGGTAGCCGGTCACCGCGATCTGGTCGTGCACGGTCTTCAGCGCCGCCTGCGCCTGTTCGAGCCAGCCGTTGATCACGCCCTCTTCAGGGTTGTAGGCCGCCAGCGACGGGAACATCTGCCGGTCGCGCACCGCGAAGCTCACCACGCGCAGCGGCAGCTTCAGCGCGCCGGCCAGGCCGAGCGCGTGCAGCACGGTGCTGCGGCCGGTGTCGCCGCCCGAGTAGGCCACGGTGACGCGGCTCAGCGGCGCCGTCGCCGCGAAGCCGCGCGGTGCGATGGCGATCGGCACCGCCGCCACGTGCAGCAGCTCGTCGGTCACGCCGCCCAGCAGCAGGCGCCCGACGGCGCCATCGCGCGCCGAGCCGAGCACGATGATGTCGGCCTTCTCGCGCTCGGCCGCCTGCGTCAGCCCCACGGTGGCCGAAGGCGCCAGCACCCGCTCGTAGCGCACGTTGGGCGTGTCGCCCATTGCGGCGCGGGCCTGGTCCAGCGTGTCCTTGGCGTATTGGTCGAGGAACTTGCCGTACTCCTGGTCGACGTTCGCCAGCGACGGGTAGCCCCAGACCTCCGGCGTCACCACGCAGACCACGATGTGCGCGTCGCCGCAGCCGGCCAGCTGCTTGGCCAGCGCCACGGCCTCCTGTCCGCCGTTGTCCGGCGTGAATCCGACCAGGCAGGTTTTCATGAGCGGCCCCCGGCGAGTTTGGAACGGTGGAATCCGTAGACGAAGTAACCGACGACCGCCACGCCCATCCAGCAGAAGAACACCGTGAAGGTGGCGGCCGACAAGTCCTTGATGATGTACAGGCAGGCCAGCATGCTCAAGCCCGGAATCAGATACGGACCGAACGGTACCTTGAAGCCGCCGGCGGGGTTGCCCATCCGCTTGGCGCGCAGCACCGGCACGCTGGCCGACACCGCGAAGAATGCCACCAGCGTGCCCATGCTGACCATGTCCCACAAGTAGCCCGAATCGACCAGGCTGGCCACCGCGGCCACCAGGATGCAGACGATCACGGTGTTGCTGACGGGCGCCAGCGTGCGCGGGCTCACCTCCTGGAAGGTCTTGGGGATCAGGCCGTCGCGGCTCACCGCGAACAGGATGCGCGTCTGCCCGTAGATCGCCACCAGCGTCACGCTGAACACCGAGATCACCGCGCCGGCCGACAGCACGATCGCCGGCCAGCTCTGCCCGGTGACTTGTTGCAATATCACCGAGAGCCCCGCCTCCTGCCCGTCGAACGCCGCCGCCGGCTGCGCGCCCAGCGCCGTCAGCGCCACCAGCATGTAGCCGGTCATCACGATGATCAGCGCCAGCACGATGCCGCGCGGCACGTTGCGCGTCGGGTCCTTGACCTCGGCGCCGGCGGTCGAGATCGCGTCGAGCCCGATGAACGAGAAGAACACCGTGCCCGCGGCGGCCGTCACGCCGGTCATGCCGGAGCTGTTGAAGAAGGGCGTGAAGTTGCTGGCGCTGAAGCCGGAGAACGCGATCACCGCGAAGAAGGCCAGCACCGCAAGCTTCAGCAGCACCATGATGGCGTTGACGGTGGCCGACTCCTTGGCACCGCGCAGCAGCAGGATGCCGCACAGGATGACCAGGATCACCGGCGGCAGGTTGATGTGGCCGGCATGGATCTCCAGCCCCTCCTTGCCGTGCACCAGCATCGGGCTGCGCAAGGCCTCGGGAATCGAGATGCCGAAGGCGTTGCTCAGGAAGTTGTTCAGGTAGGCCGACCAGCCGATCGCCGTCGCGCTGGCCGAGAGCGCGTATTCCAGCAGCAGGCAGCCGGCCACCAGGTAGGCGACGAACTCGCCCATCGTCACGTAGGTGTAGGAGTACGACGAGCCGGCCGCCGGGATCGATGCGGCCAGCTCGGCGTAACACAGCGCGGTGAGCCCGGCCGTCACGCCGGCCAGCAGGAAGGCCAGCAGCACGGCGGGGCCGGCCTTGGGCACCGCCTCGGCGAGCACGAAGAAGATGCCCGTGCCTATGGTGGCGCCCACGCCCAGCATGGTCAGCGAGAACAGCCCGAACGACGGCGCCAGGCGGCCCGCGCCATGGCCCGCGTCGGCGTCGCCGATCGCCTTGGTTCGTGTCAGTTGCTGAATCAGGCCCATGTTCATCCCTCTCGATGACGTGTTGGTGTCGTCCATGTCGGCTCCGGTGGGTGGCGGTAGGTTGCGGTTCGTCGGGCGCTGGCGCCTACTCGCTGCGGTAGCGCGAGAGTTCCAGTCCGGCGATGTCTATGCCTGGTGCCCGGCCGTGCACCAGGTCGGCCACGACGCGACCGGAGCCGAGCGACATGGTCCAGCCGAAGGTGCCGTGGCCCGTGTTCAAGAAGAGGTTGCGCAGCGGGCTGCGGCCGACGATGGGCGTGCCGTCGGGCGTCATCGGGCGCATGCCGTTCCAGAAGCTCATCTCGCTGCGCTCGAAGCCGCCGGGGAAGAGGTCGGCCAGCACATGCACGATGGTGTCGAGCCGGCCTTGGCGCATGCGGCTGTCGTAGCCGCCCACCTCGGCCGTGCCGGCGACGCGGATGCGCGAGCCCAGCCGGGTCAAGGCCACCTTGTAGTCTTCGTCGACGATGGACGACTGCGGCGCGCGGGCCTCGTCCTTCACCGGCACCGTGAGCGAGTAGCCCTTGACCGGGTAGACGGGCAGCGCTATGCCCAGGGGCCGGGCGAGCAGCGGCGAGTAGCTGCCGAGCGCGAGCAGGTAGGCATCGGCGGTGAGCAGGCCGGCGCCGGTGCGCACGCCGCTCAGCGTGTCGCCCTGCTTCTCCAGCGCGTGGATGGCGGTGCCGAAGCGGAACTGCACGCCCATCTCCTGCAGCCGGGTGTGCAGCAGGTTGCAGAACATCAGGCAGTCGCCGGTCTCGTCGTCCGGCATGTGCAGGGCGCCGGCGATGCGCTCGCGCACGCCCGCCAGGCCGGGCTCCACCCGCACGCAGCCGGCGGCGTCCAGCACGTCGACCCGCACACCGAAGCTGCGCAGCACGTCCAGGTCGGCGTCCACCGACGCCAGGCCATGGGCATCGCGGAAGAAGAGCAAGGTGCCTTGCTGCCGGTCGTCGTAGCGCCAGCCGGTCTGCGCGCGCATCGCGACGAAGCAGTCGCGCGAGTAGACCGCCAGGCGCTGCATGCGCTGCAGGTTGCGCGTGTAGGCGCTGCCGCGGCAGTTCATCGCCATCTTCCACAGCCAGCGCCACTGGGCCGGGTCGAGCTGCGGGTAGAGGCGGAAGGGGCCGTGCCTGGCCAGCATCCAGCCGATCGCCTTGGTGATCACGCTCGGGTTGGCCCAGGGCGCGGCGTAGCTGGGCGAGATCTCGCCGGCGTTGGCGAAGCTGGTCTCGAGGCCGGGGCCGGCTTGCCGGTCGACGACCGTGACTTCGTGGCCGTCCTGCGCCAGGTACCAGGCGCTGGCCATGCCGATCACGCCGGCGCCGAGGACCAGGACCTTCATGACGCGGCTCTCGGCTGCACGACGTGCTTGAGCTGCTGGAAGGCGGCCAGGCCCCAGGGCCCGAGCTCGCGGCCCATGCTGGAGCGCTTCATGCCGCCCCAGGCCGTCTGCGGGAAGATCAGCTGCGGCATGTTGACCCAGACCAGGCCGGCCGCGATGGCATTGGCGACGCGCGTGGCGCGCCCGGGGTCGGCGGTCGCCACGGTCGAGACCAGGCCGTAGTCGCTGTCGTTGGCCAGTGCGATGGCCTCGGCTTCGTCGGTGAATGTGCGCAGGCACATCACCGGGCCGAAGATCTCCTCGCGCCACAGGCGGCTGCTGCCGGGCACGTCGGCGTAGATCGTCGGCTGGAAGAAGTGGCCCCGCGTGCCGATCCGCTCGCCGCCGCACAGCCGTGCCAGGTTTTCTTCGGCGGCGATGCGCACATAGGCTTGCACGCGCTCCAGCTGCGCGCGGCTGGCGAGCGGCCCCATCTGCGTGCCCTCGGCCAGCGGGTCGCCCAGGCGCAAGGCCGTCGCTTGCGCGACGAGCCGCTCGGTGAAGGCCTGGGCGATGGGCCGGTGCACCAGCACCCGCGAAGTCGCCGAGCACATCTGGCCCGCGTTCATGAAAGCGCCGGCCATGGCCAGCTCGCAGGCGGCGTCGAGATCGGCGTCGTCGAACACCACGATGGCCGACTTGCCGCCCAGCTCCAGGCTCAGGCCCTTGACCTGCTCGGCCGCGCTCTGGGCGATGCGCGTGCCCACGGCATTCGAGCCGGTGAACGAGAGCTTGCGCACCAGCGGGTGGGCGACCAGCGCGGCCCCGACGCCTGCGCCGGTGCCTATCACCAGGTTGAACACGCCGGCCGGCAGGCCCGCCTCGTGCACGATCTGCGCCAGCGCGAGCTCCGGCAGCGGCGTCACTTCCGAGGGCTTCAGCAGCACCGCGTTGCCCGCCGCCAGCGCCGGCGCGAGCTTCCACGCGGTGGTCACCATCGGGAAGTTCCACGGCACGATCAGGCCGACCACGCCGCAGGGCTCGCGCCGTACCCGCGCGACAAAAGCGGGGTCGGGCAGGGGCACATCGACCTCGGCCGGCGCGGCTTCGATCAGCTCGGCGTAGTAGGCGAAGCAGCTCACCACGTCGGCGACGTCGAGCTGCGCTTCGGCCAGGGGTTTGCCGTTGTTCAGCGATTGCAGCCTGGCCAGCTCGGCGGCCCGGTTCTGGACGCCGTTGGCGATGCGGCGCAGCGCGGCGGCGCGCACGGCGGGGCCGGCGTCGAACCAGCCGGGCTGCGCGGCGGCGGCGGCTTCGCAGGCGGCGGCCACGTCGGCCGCAGCGCCCAGCGCCACCTCGGCCAGCAGCGATTCGTCGGCGGGGTTGAAGACCGCCAGGCGCTGCGTGCCGGCTTCGGCGCCGCGGCTGTCGCACCAGGCGCCGGCGATGTAGTGCTGCGTGCGCATGGTCATGGCCCTCAGGCGGCGACGGTGGCCTCGAACCAGCGGGCCTCGTCGATCTCGATCACGCTGGGCACGCTGCGCTGGGCCGTGCGCGCCAGTGCGGCGTCGAGCTGCGACGGGTTGGCCACCCGCTCGGCATGGCAGCCGAAGCCCTGGGCGATGGCCACGAAGTCGGGCGTCACCAGGTCGACCCCGACGGTCGCGATCTCGCGCCGCAGCATGTACTTCTTGATCTCGCCGTAGCCCTGGTTGTTCCAGAGCAGCACGATCACCGGCAGCCGCGCCTCGACCGCGCTGGCCAGCTCGGGCAAGGTGAAGAGCAGGCCGCCGTCGCCGACCAGCGCGACCACCGGCGTGCCGGGCGCGGCGAGCTGCGCGCCCAGGGCGGCCGGCAGGCCGTAGCCCAGCGTGCCGTAGCCGGTGGAGGCGTTGAACCAGCGGCGCGGCGCGGCGGGGTTGTGGCTCAGGTTGCCGGCGTAGACGGTCTGCGTCGAGTCGCCCATGAAGATCGCGCCGGGCAGCCTGTGCGCGAGTTGTTCGATCAGGGCCGCGAGGCTGCGGGTGGGGCCGTCGAACCCGGCCTGCGCCGCAGCCCAGGCCTGCTGCGCACGGGCCGCGCCCCAGCCGGGCTGCGCTTGGTTGCCGGGCACCGCCGCCACCAGCGCCGACAGCGCCAGCCCGGCATCCGCCACGATCGCGATCTCCGCGCGGAAGTTGCGTGCCGCCTGCGCCGCGTCGATGTCGATGCGCAGCAGCCGGCCCCCGAGCGCGAAGCCGCCGTCGAAGACGGTGTCGTAGTCGGTCTCGCCCAGCTCGGTGCCCACCGCCAGCACCACGTCGGCTTCCAGCGCCAGCGCGCGCCCGGCCGGTGTCGACTGGATGGAGCCGGCCAGCAGCGGGTGGCCGCCGGGCAGCAGGCCCTTGGCGTTGATGGTGAGCTGCACCGGCGCGGACAGCGCTTCGGCCAGTGCCTGCAGCGGCCCGGCTGCGTCGATCGCGCCGCCGCCGGCCAGTATCAGCGGCCGCCGGGCCGAAGCGAGTGCGCTCGCCGCCCGTTGGATCGCCAGCGGCGCCGGCGCCGGCAGGGCCGCGGCCTCGGCCGGTGCCCGCGGCAGGTGGCCCGCTTCGGCGACGATCACGTCGAGGGGAATCTCGATGTGCACCGGCCGCGGCCGCGCGCTGCGGAACACCGCAAAGGCCCGCGCCAGCACCTCGGGCAGTGCGTCCACGCTCATGAGGGTGTGCGAAAACGCGCTGACACCGGCGAACAAGGCCTGCTGCGACGGCAGCTCGTGCAGGTGGCCGTTGCCGCGGCCCAATTGCTGCCGGGCGTTGACGCTGGAGATCACCAGCATGGGCACGGAGTCTGCGTAGGCCTGCGCCATCGCGGTGGCGATGTTGGTCATGCCCGGGCCGGTGATGATGAAGCACACCCCGGGCTTGCCGCTGACGCGGGCATAACCGTCGGCCGCGAAACCGGCACCTTGTTCGTGGCGCGGCGTGATGTGGCGCAGGCCCGAGTGGGCGACACCGCGGTACAGCTCGACGGTATGCACGCCGGGAATGCCAAAGATGCAATCCACGCCATAACCCGCGAGTAGCTCGACCAGGACTTCGCCACACGTCGCCATGCTGTTGTTTCCGCTGAGGGGTTCTGTTCCGCAGCGGGGCGCCGCGGTTGGGTGTGGCGATTCTGCGAGCGGCCAGCACCCAGCACAACGCATTCCTTTGCATGGCAGCCATGCGTTTTTCTCGCTCGTGAAAGTGGCCGAGGCTGGCTAAGGTGCGTGCCGGAGAACCCACGATGAACCCTCGCGAACTGCCCGTCACCGCCCTTGGATCCGCCTCGCCGGAGGCCGCTTGGTGAGCGCCCAGGCCTTTGGCATCGCCGGCGTGCAGATGCCGGTCTCGGCTTTCGAGGACAACGTCGCCCGCATGGGCGCTTACCTGAAGCACATCCGCAGCCGCTTCCCCTGGGTGCGCATGGTGCTGTTCTCCGAGCTCTGCGCGCTTGGTCCGAGCCACGCCAAGGCCGAGCCGCTGCCGGGACCCACCGAGCGGCGGTTGTGCGCGCTGGCGAAGGAGACGGGGCTGTGGCTGATCCCGGGTTCGCTGTTCGAGAAGGCGAGCGGCGAGCACGGCGAGCTGGTCTACAACACCACGCCGGTGATCGATCCGCACGGCGAGGTGATCGCCCGCTTCCGCAAGCTCTTCCCGTTCCGCCCCTACGAGCGCGACGTGGCCGGCGGCAAGGCCTTCTGCGTCTTCGACGTGCCGGAGGTCGGCCGCTTCGGCGTCTCGATCTGCTACGACATGTGGTTCCCCGAGACCACGCGCACGCTGGCCGCGATGGGCGCCGAGGTGATACTGCACCCGACGATGACCGACACCATAGACCGCGAGGTCGAGCTGGCGATAGCGCGCGCTTCGGCCGCCACCAACCAGGTCTATTTCTTCGACATCAATGGCGTGGGCGATGGCGGCGTGGGCCGCTCCATCGTCTGCGACCCGGCGGGCTACGTGCTGCACCAGGCCGCGGCCGGCCCCGAGATCATCCCGGTCGAGATCGACCTGCTGCGCCTGCGCCGCGAGCGCGAACGCGGCCTGCGCACGCTGGGCCAGCCGCTCAAGAGCTTTCGCGACCGCGAGTGCGAGTTCGAGGTGTACCGGCGCGACAGCGGCCTCGACGCCTACCTGCACACGCTCGGGCCCCTGGCCAAGCCGGGCTGACTTTCCCCCCGATCGCCAGCGGTATGCGCCAGGGCGCGCAAGCCCGGTGCAGCGCCAGCCTGGCCCCCTCCCATGCACCGACAGGAGACAGCCATGACCAAGGTCAACAACATCTCGGACCTGCTGCTGATGTTCCACCGCAACGAGCGGCCGATCTACTTCATCAGCGCCACCAACTTCAACCTGCTGGGGCTGGACCGCTGGGTCAACCGCTTTCGCTACATCAGCTACATCGACTGTTTCGACGGCCGCCACCCCAATGTCTTCGTGCCGTCGCAGACGCCGCACGCCGAGTTCGAGTCCATCGAAGACATCAACAACCACCTGCTGCAGCACAAGGAGGTGATCGACCTGATCGAGCGCCGCGGCGGCAAGCCGGTCGCCACCTTCCTGATGTTCGACGAGAAGACCGAAGCGCTGGCGCGCGAGATCGGCATGGAGGTCTGGTTCCCGCCGGCCAAGCTGCGCCAGCGCTGCGACAACAAGATGGAGACGGTGCGCATAGGCAACAAGGCCGGCGTCTTCTCGGTGCCCAATGCGCTGGAGAAGGTCGACAGCTACGCGCACCTGATGCAGATCGCCGAGCGCGCCGGCCTGGGCCGCGACCTGGTCGTGCAATCGGCCTTCGGCGACTCCGGCCACACGACCTTCTTCATCGCGTCGCAAGACGACTTCGACCGGCACAGCGCGGAGATCGTGGGCGAGTCGGAGGTGAAGATCATGAAGCGCATCAACTGCCGCGGCGCCACGCTCGAAGCCTGCGCCACGCAGTCCGGCACCCTGGTCGGCCCGCTGCTCACCGAGGTGGTGGGAGCGCGCGAGCTCACGCCGTACAAAGGCGGCTGGTGCGGCAACGAGATCTTCCCCGGCGCCTTCTCCGAGGCCGTGCGCCGGCGCGCCCGCGACATGGCCGAGCGCTTCGGCAACCAGTTGCTGCAGGAAGGCTATCGCGGCTATTTCGACCTCGACTTCCTGATCGACCAGGACAGCGGCGAGGTCTACCTGGGCGAGCTGAACCCGCGCATCTGCGGCGCCAGCCCGATGACCAACCATGCGGCCTTCGCGTATGCCGACGCCCCGCTCTTCCTCTTCCACCTGCTGGAGTTTTCCGGCGTGCCCTTCGACCTGAAGGTGCAGGAGATCAACGAGCGCTGGGCCCAGCCGCACTTCATCGACCCGTGGTCGCAGGTCGTCATCAAGTACACCGAAGACAAGATCGACAAGGTGACCCACGCCCCCGCCTCCGGCATCTACCGCATGAGCGACGACGGCGGCGTGGCCTACCAGCGCTTCGACTGCGAGCGGCGCGACATCGACAGCGAGCGCGAGGCCTTCTTCATGCGCATCACCGGCTCGGGCGACTACCGCTACGAAGGGGCCGACCTCGGCATCCTGATCACGCGCGGGCGTTCGATGGACGACAACTTCCGGCTCAACATCCGCGCCCGCGACTGGATCGCCGGCATCAAGCGACACTACGCCGGCAAGCCCATCGTGACGACCCAGCACGCCGACGTGCCGGCGCCGGGCGCCTTCAAGATCCTCTGAACGCCGCGACCCGCCGATGTCCATACAGGTCCGTTTCCAGTCCCTGATCGAAGACCAGCCCGGCCCCGCCTGGCAGGCGCTGTTCAAGCGCTTGTGGCCGGGCTACCGCGCCTGGTTCCTGCGCAGCGGCGCGGTCGGCCGGCCCAGCTACCTCGAGTGCCGGCGCGCGCTGCGCGAGCACCTGCCCGCGCTGGTGCCCACCTGGGAGAAGCTGGTCGAGCTCGCCGGTGGCGGCGATGTCGAGGCCCGCTTCCTCTCGCTCTGGTGCCCGCCGCCCTACATCGCCGGCTGCGCGCAAGCCGTCTGGGTGGACCCGGCCGGCCACGCGGAGCCCGCCCTGCTGCGCAACTACGACTTCGCCCCGGCGCTGCTCGAAGGCAGCTGGCTCGCCACCCGCTGGCATGGCTCGCAGGTGCTGGCGATGGGCGACTGCCTGTGGGGTGCGCTCGATGGCCAGAACGAAGCCGGCCTCGCCGCGTCGCTCTCCTTCGGCGGCCGCACCGTCTCCGGCACCGGCTTCGGCGTGCCGCTGGTGCTGCGCTACCTGCTCGAAGTGGCCGGGACCACCGCCGAGGCGGTGAAGCTGCTGCAGCGTGTCCCCCTCAGCATGAGCTACAGCATCACGCTGCTCGACGCCCGCGCCGACTGGGCGACCGTCTTCGTCGCACCCGACCGGCCGGCCGAAGTGGTCCGCCAGCGCGCCGTCACCAACTTCCAGCACCGCATCGAGTGGCCCCAGCACGCCACCGCGACGCGGTCTGCCGAAAGGCTGGAGTGCCTGAACGCGCAGCTCGCCGCGGCCGCATCGTCGCAGCAGGTGGTCGACGCCTTGCTGCAACCCCCGTTGTTCCAGTCAGGCTACCTGCGCGGCTACGGCACGCTGTACACGGCGATGTACCAGCCGCGCAGCGGCCGGGTGGCGCTGGCCTGGCCGGGCGAGCGGTGGGAGCAGGCGCTGGGGGCGGTCGAGCGCGGCCAACGCCTGGTGCGCTACGCGCCCGAAGGCGCATAGGCCGTACAGGCCGAGCCGGCCCGCGTCAAGCCGCCGGCAGCACCGCCGTGAACCGGCTGCCCAGCCCCGGGGTGCTCTGCACGTCCAGCGCGCCGTCCATGGACTCCAGCAGGCCGCGCGTGATCACCAGCCCGATGCCGGTGCCTTCGACCCGGCTGCGCTCGGCGCCCAGGCGGTTGAAGGGCTCGAAGAGCTGCTGCATCTGGGCTTCGTCCAGCCCCGGGCCGCTGTCGGTGACGGAGATGCAGACGGCGCCGGTGGCCAGCTCGCGCTGCCACGCCACGCGCGCCAGGCCGCCGCGCTGGTTGAACTTGATCGCGTTGGAGAGCAGGTTCACCAGCACCTGCTTCAGGCGCAGCCGGTCGACCCGCGCCAGCACCATGCCGCCGTCGTCGCGCTGCAGCGTCACGCCGGCGCTGTGCGCCATGTCGGCCAGCAGCGCCAGCGTGTCGTCCACCACCTCGTCGACCGGCACGGCCTCGAGCTGCAGCGCCAGCGTGCCGGACTCGACGCGGGCGATGTCGAGGATGTCGTTGACCATCGCCAGCAGGTGGGCGCCGGCGCGCTCGATGTGGCTGACCTGCTGGCGCTGCGCCTCGGCCAGCGGCGTGCGCGGGTCCATGCGCAGCAGCTGCGCGAAGCCGAGCACCGAGTTCAGCGGCGTGCGCAGCTCGTGGCTCATGCGCGAGAGGAAGACGGTCTTGGCGCGGTTGGCGCGCTCGGCCGCCTCGGCCGAGATCAGCGCGGTCTCGTAGCGCTTGCGCTCGGTGATGTCGGCGATGAAGCCGTACCAGACCACCGTGCCGTCGGGCTGGCGCTCGGGCATCGAGCGGGCCTCGAACCAGCGCGGCGAGGGGCCGGTGTCGCGCAGGCGGAAGCTCATGTTCCACGCCGTCAGCGCGTCGGCCGAGGCGCTCAGCGCATCCGGCACGCCCACCAGGTCGTCGGGCTCGATGCGGGCCAGCAGCGCCTGCAGCGCCGTGCCGCCGCCGGCGGCGGGCTCGCCCAGCGGGCCGTCCAGCAGCGCGTGGATGCCCTCGCTGGCATAGGTCAGGCCGAAGCGGCCGGCGGTGTCGCGCTGCAGCTGGAACATCACGCCGGGCACGAAGCGTGAGATCTTGCGCAGCACGTCGTCGCGCTCGCGCAGGCGCTGCTCGATCAGCCGGCGCTCGGTGAGGTCCTCGATCACCGCGATGTAGCGCTCGGGCCGGCCCTCGGCGTCGCGCACCAGCGCCACCGTGAGCATGGCCCAGATCACGCTGCCGTCCGGCCGCAGGTAGCGCTTCTCCACCATGAAGCGGTCGATCTCGCCGGCCAGCAGGCGCTGCTGCATCAGCAGGTCGGGCGGCAGGTCGTCGGGGTGGGTGATCGCGTGCATGCTCTGGCCCTGCAGCTCGTCGCGCGAGCGGCCCAGCTTGCGCGCCAGGCGCGAGTTGACGTCGATGAAGCAGCCGGCGAGATCGACCTGCGCGATGCCCACCGCCGCCATCTCGAAGGTGGTGCGGTAGAGCGCCTCGCTGCGCCGCAGGGCGTCTTCCGCGGCCTGCCGGGCGCCTTGCTCCAGCCGCAGCCCGATCAGCGTGCCCATCACCGCGAAAAGCGGCGCCAGCCGCTGCAGCAGTGCCACGTCGTAGCCGCCCGGCCGGTTCGCCAGGCCCACCATGCCCACCATCTCGCCGCCATGCTCCAGCGGCACCCCCAGGAAGGCGCGCAGCGGCGGGTGGCCGGTCGGCAGGCCGCCGCTGCGCGGGTCGTAGGGCGGGTCGTTGGCGATCACCGGCTGGCGGCTGGTGAGCACCGCGCCGTAGAGGGTCTTGAGGCGCTCGAAGCGCACGCCGTCGGAGGCCGATTGCTGGTAGACGGCCTGCGAGGCAGGATCCCAGGAGATGTCGCTGAGGGTGCGGATCACCAGCATGGGGGCGCCGTCGCTGCCGGGGCGGGTTTCGCCGATGAAGCCGAAGGCGCTGTCGCTGAGCTTGAGCAGCGAGGGCAGCACGAGGTCGAAGGTGTGCTTCAGGCTGGGCGAGCGCGCAAGCTCCTGCTGCAATACCGTCATCACGGTCAGCAGTTCGTCGGCCGAATCTTGGCCGGCCGTGTCGCGGTGCGGGTCGGGAAATGCTTCGGGGTCCCTCACATCCATCCGGGGCTCCTTTTCCCTACGAGCTGCCGCTGCTGCGACGCGCCGTAAGCGTTTGGTGTCGATGGTACGTCAGCGCGGGCGTGGGCTGGCGGCGCCAACGCGGCGAGGCGGGTGGGTTCGGCCCGAGTGCCGGCGGCGGGCGAGGGCGCCACACTGCGGCGGCTGTCGCCAACCTGCCGGAGCCGCCCGCCATGAAGCCGCCCCTGTCCCGCCGCCGCCTGCTCGCGCTGGGCCTGTCACCCGGCCTGCCCCGCTGGGCCGGGCTGCCGCTCGCTGCAGCCGGCGCGGCGCGGGCCCAGGCGCCCGCCTGGCCGGCCAGGCCGGTGCGCATCGTCGTGCCCTTCCCGGCCGGCGGCACCACCGACCTGCTGGCCCGCGCCGTCGCGCCCGAGCTGCAGCGGGTCTTCGGCCAGGCCTTCATCGTCGACAACAAGCCCGGCGCCGGCGGCAACACCGGCTCGGCCGAGGTGGCCAAGTCGCCGCCCGACGGCCACACCCTGCTGATGGGCACCGTGGGCACCCACGCGATCAACGCCGCGCTCTACCCCAGGATGCCCTTCGATCCGGTGAAGGACTTCGTGCCGGTCACGCTGGTGGCCGGCGTGCCCAACGTGCTGGTGATGAACCCGGAGAGTGCGCGCAAGTACGGCGTCAACTCGGTCGCCGAGCTGGCCGCCGCGGCGCGCGCCCACCCCGGCAAGCTCAACATGTCGTCGAGCGGCAACGGCACCTCCATCCACCTGGCCGGCGAGCTCTTCAAGGCCATGACCGGCACCTACATGGTCCACTTCCCCTACCGCGGCTCGGGCCCGGCGCTGATCGACCTGATGGGCGGCAACATGGACTTGATGTTCGACAACCTGCCGTCCTCGCTGCCCCACATCAAGGCCGGCAAGCTCAAGGCCCTGGCCGTGACCAGCGCCACCCGCTCGGCCGCGCTGCCCGACGTGCCCACGGTGGCCGAGGCCGGCGGCCCGGCGCTGCGGGGCTACGAAGCCAGCTCCTGGTTCGGCCTCTTCGCGCCGGCCGGCACGCCGATGGAGCTGGTCAACCGCCTCCAGCAGGAGACCCAGAAGGCGCTCGCCTCGCCCGCGGTGAAGGAGCGCATGCTGGCCCAGGGCGCCACGCCCGGCGGCCAGCCCAGCGCGGAGTTCGCGCATTACATCGCGCAGGAGAGCAGGAAGTGGGCGGCGGTGGTGAAGCAGGCGGGGGCCAAGGTGGATTGAGGGGGCGGCCTGCCGTTGCGGCTGAACGCCGCCGCTGAAGTGGCCCGTGGCTGCCCATGGCGGAGCGGGGTGCTGCCTACAATTCACCCACGCCGCAAGAAGTGAGCGCGGCCCCGTTGCCCTCCGCCTTGCTGGAACCCCGTTGAGCCCACCCTCCCTGCCTTCCCACTGTGACGCGCTCGTCGTCGGCGCCGGCCCGGCCGGCAGCGCCTGCGCGCAGGCACTGGTGCAGGCCGGCTGGGCGGTGCTGCTGGTCGACCAGCACGAGTTCCCGCGCGAGAAGACCTGCGGCGACGGGCTGATCCCCGATGCCCACAGCGCCTTCGAGCGCCTGGGCGTGGCGGACGAGGTGCGGGCCGCTGCGCAGGCGGTCACGCACGTGGGCTGCATAGGCCCGCGCGGCGGGCGCATCGACGTGCCCGGCCGGCTGGCGGTGCTGCCGCGGCGCGAGCTGGACGACATCCTGTGCCGCAGCGCGGTGCGCGCCGG
>DATHWJ010000048.1:0-1598 GCA_035460745.1 Ideonella sp.
GCCGGTGCGGATTTCGTAGGCCGGGCTGTCGATGCCGGCCAGCGCCTGCCACGGCGGCTGCAAGCCGGCGAAGCGCGCCTGCACCGCCAGCACCCGCTTGGGCGCGGCATAACGCGTGCTCACGGACAGCAGGCCGAGCCCCGGCATGCGGCCCGGCGCACCGTCCAGGCCTTGCGGGTCGTCCAGCCAGCTGCCCAGCATCTGCAGGCCGCCGCAGATGCCCAGCACCCGCTTGCCCTGGGCTGCGTGGCGGGCGATCGCGGCATCGAGCCCGCGCTCGCGCAGCCAGTGCAGGTCGCCGCTGACCTGCTTGGAGCCGGGCAGGATGATCCAGTCCACCGCCTCCAGCTCGGCGGCGTGGCGCGCCCAGCTGAGCCGCAGGCCCGGCACCTGGCGCAGCGGCTGGAACTCGTCGAGGTTGCTGATGCGCGGGTAGGCCAGTACCGCCACGCGGCAGGTCGGCGCGGCGCCCTCACCGCTCGCGGCGGCATCGAACACACCGTCTTCATCGGGCAGGCCGTGGTCACGCTGCATCGGCAGCACGCCGACGACGGGCACACCGGTGAGCTGTTGCAAGTGTTGCGGCCCGGGCGCCAGCAAGCCCGCATCGCCGCGGAACTTGTTCAGCACGAAGCCGGCCAGCGTGGGCTTCAGCTCCTGCGGCAACAGCGCCCAGGTGCCGTAGAGGTGGGCGAAGGCGCCGCCCCGGTCGATGTCGGTGACGAGCAGGCTGTTGAACTCGCCCGCGGCCTGCGCCCAGCGCGCCGTGCCCAGGTTCACGTAGTCCTGCGGCGCCAGGTTGATCTCGGCCGGTGAGCCCGCCCCCTCGATCACCAGCAGTTCGTGCTGCGCATGCAGGCGCAGGAAGCTCTCGTGCGCGGCAGCGGCCAGGTGCACGCTGCGCTCGCGCCAGGGCAGGCGCGACAAGTCGTCCGCCACGCGGCCCTGCAGCACCACCTGGCTGGCGCTGTCGCGCTCGGGCTTGAGCAGCACCGGGTTCATGTCCACCGTGGGCGGCACGCCCGCCGCCAGGGCCTGGAAATACTGTGCCGCGCCGATCTCGCCGAAGCCGCCCTCCCGCCCCGGCACCACGCGCGCGTTGTTGCTCATGTTCTGCGCCTTGAAGGGCGCCACCTGGATGCCGCGCTGCGCGGCCCAGCGGCACAGCGCGGTGGCCAGCAGGCTCTTGCCGGCGCCGCTGCTGGTGCCCCAGACCATCAGGCTGCGGCTCATGCGAGGCCTCCTGTCGTGCCGGCGCTCGGTGGCAGCGCCACGCTGGCCGGCAGCATCCAGCACTCGCCGTGGCGCGGCGCGGCGGGCCATTGCCCGGCGTGCACGGGCAGGGGCTGCGCACCGGCCAGCCATCGCCGCGCCAGCATCCAGCCCGCGTGCGCCACGATGGCGACCGGGGCCGCCGGCGCCTGCCAGGCCGCCACGCGCGCGAACAGCGCGTGCAGGCTCTCTCCGCCGCCGGGGCGCTGATGCAGGAACGCGCCGCACCAGGCGTCGATCTCGTCGCGCGGCACCTGCGGCCAGGCCAGGCCGTCCCAGCGGCCGAAGTCCAGCTCCATCAAGGCGCTCAGGGGTTCATGTCGCCA
>DATHWJ010000049.1:0-4552 GCA_035460745.1 Ideonella sp.
AGGCGCTGCAGCGCGCGGTTGACCTTGTCTTCGCCGATGGCCTCCTTGGCCCACCACATCGTCAGCGCGCCCTTCTCGTAGTGGATGTAGGGCTGGTTTTCGACCCGCAGCAGCGGCAGCTCCTCCACCACTTCGCCGCCGCGCGCCCGCAGGTAGCGGTCCAGCGAGACCTTGAGGAACTTGCGCATCATCGGCGCGCCGTAGAGCTTCTCCATCACCAGCATCGCGCCGTACTGGGCGAAGCTCTCGCTCAGCAGGGTCGAGCCCTGCTGGTCGGCGCCTATGACCTGGTGGGCCCACCACTGGTGCGCCATCTCGTGGGCGGTGACGTAGGTCACCAGGTCGATGGTCTCGGCGCCCTCGGCGTTGTCGCCGTGGTGGTCCTGGATGAAGCCTATGGCTTCGGAGTAGGGCATGGTGTTGGCAAAGGCCTGGGCGAAGCTGGCATAGGCCGGGAACTCCAGGATGCGCGCCTGGCGGAACTGGTAGGGGCTGAAGCGCGGGCTGAAGACATCGAGCGCGGTCTTCAGCGAGGTGAGCATCAGCGGCACGTTGTGGGCGTGGTCGGGGTGGTAGTGCACCGCCAGCGCCACCGGCTTGCCCTGGGCGTCGTTCCACGCGGCTTGCTGGATGGCGTAGCGCGCCGACTGCATCGAGAAGAAGTTGTGGATGGGCGCCTCGGTGCGGGTGTGCAGCGTGCGGCGGCCGCCCTCGGTGGTGTCGCTCACGGTGTAGCCGGGCGCCACGGGCACCTGGTCGGCGTCGGTGGTCAGCGTCAGGTCGGCCTGCACCCAGTCGCTGTCGTGGCGCAGGTAGTGGTGGGCGCGGGCGGAGTTGTCCTCCAGCTTGGCCATGCGCAGTTCGGGCGGCAGGCCGTATTTGCGGCGCTTGGCGCGGTCTTGCAGCAGGCCGTCGCGCTCCATGCCCAGCCCCGGCGCGATGGCGGTGTTGTCGATGAAGCTGCCGTTGGCGACGATGCGTGTCAGCGGCGCGCCGTTGGGGAAGCCGCGCTCCTCCAGCACCGTCTCGAAGCGCAGCGTGCGCCGCTCGCCCGGCTGCATCGGCGTGGCCAGGCGGTAGATGCGGTAGTCGAAGGGCTTGTATTCCTTCTCCAGCGTGGCGCCGTCCAGCGCCAGCGACTTCATCTGCAGCGGTGCGCCCCAGCGCACGTGCACGGCCGAGAGCGGCTGGCCGCTGCGGTTCTCGAGCTGGTATTCGCCCAGCGTGACCGCGCGCGTCTCCTTGGGGTAGAGCTGCACCGCGAGCTTGACCGCGGTGATGGTGGGCTGCGGCACGGTCTCGAAGGGCAGCAGCGCCTTTTCATACGCCGCCTGCTCGGCCTCGCGCTCGGTGGTGGGCAGGTAGCGGTTCAGCACATTGGTGTTGTAGTAGACGAAGCCGCCGATGCCGACCCAGGCCGCGGCCGCGCCGCCGAGCAGCCAGGCCGGGCGGCCGGCGAGCCGGTGCCGCAAGCCGGCCAGGCGAGGCCGCAGCGCGTCTTGCGCACCGCGGCGCCACAGGCCGTAGGCCAGCACCAGCAGCATCACCGCAAAGGCCAGCCAGTAGGCCTGCAGCCAGGCCCGGCCGACCCAGAAGCGGCCCATGCCGTTCATGTCCGAGAGCGGCACCGGCGGCGTGCCGGCGTAGTTGTAGAGGTTGTGCTCGTAGCCCAGGGTGGCCAGCGTGATCGAGGCGACGATGTACAGCAGCATCACCGCCCAGCCGACGAACTTCTGCGGCACCAGCACCTGCACGAAGACCGCCAGCACGGCCAGCAGCAGCCCGCCGATCACCCCGGGCAGCACCAGCCACAGCAGGTAGGCCCCCGGCTCGAAGTGGCTGTAGCCGTGGCCGAGCTGGAAGGCCATGCCGGTCAGCATCGCCACCAGATAGGTGGCGGTGAGCACGCCGGTGATGGCCATCACCTTGGGGCAAAGGTGCGCCCAGGCCGGCGCCGCGGTGGCATCGACGATCTCGTGCATGCGCTGCTGGCGGTCGCGCCAGACCAGCTCGCCGGCGTAGTAGATCGCGATGATCACTGGGATGATGGAGAACGAATCGGTGAGCGCATTGACCACCGCGCGGGTCACCGGCATGAACTCGGTGTTGCGCTCCAGCACGATCTGGCGCAGCGAGCCGAAGCTGTTGAAGACACCGATGGCGAGCAGCACGAAAAAGGCCGGGCTGCGGAACACATAGGCCATGTCGAAGCGCGTCAGCGCGGCGAACTGGGCGCGCCGGGTGGCGCCGTCCTGGCGCGGCGCGGGCAGCACGGCGGCCAGGCGCGGTGCGGCATCCATCTTGGCCTTTGCCTCGCCCGGCTTCTTTTGCCTGCCCGCGCTGGTGTCGAAGCGGAAGCCCACATAGGCCGCCACGAACATCGCCAGCGCCATGCCCAGCCACAGCAGCCGGTTGGCCAGCAGCAGGCCCGCCATCGCGGGAAGCTGGGTGTTGCGGTCGGCGGCTGTCCAGTAGCGCGTGGCCTGCGAGAAGGCGCTGATGCCGAAGGGGTCGGCCAGCGCCGCGAGCGTGTCGTTGGACGGGTCGCGCAGCATCACGCGGCCGGTGACGTAGAGCACCAGGAAGCCGACCACGCCGACATAGGTCCACATCATCGAGCGCGTCAGCGTGGCCAGCGCGAAGAAACCGGCGCCCATCACCAGCAGCGTCGGCAGCGAGAACAGGAACTGCGCGTAGAGGTAGTGGGCCAGCACGAAGGGGCCGAGCTTTTCGCTGTCCACCCAGGGCATCAAGCTGCCGGCCCACATGGCCAGCGGTACGCTGCAGAGCACGAGGAAGGCGATGCCCATCGCACCGGCGAAGCGGCCCACCAGGTAGTCGAACTTGCCGACGCGGGTGGCGCGTATCAGCGGCGCGAAGCCGGTCTCGTCGTCTCGTATCACGACGTTGGCGACGAAGGCGGTGATGACGAACAGCGCGAAGAGGTTCATGATCGCCGCCGTCTGCAGGATCGCGAACGGTGAATTGACGTGCACGTTGCCGCGCGCGCCGATCTGGATCTGGTCCAGCGTGACGGAGCCGAAGGTGAGCAGGAAGAAGATCGCGAAGGCGACCAGGAACAGCGGCGAACGCAGCTGGTAGCGCGCCTCGAAGGCGGCGATGCGGGTCAGCATGGCGGCCTCCTCAGGCTGCGACGGCGACGGCGGTGGCCAGCGCGGGCGCCGTGCCGTTTTCGCGGCGGGTGCGGGTCAGCGTGGCGAAGTACAGATCCTCCAGCGAGGCCTCGATGGCCTCGAAGCCGGGCTCAGGCGCCGCATCGGCCACCACGTGGATGACGGTGCGGCCCTCGCGCAGGCGGGTGGAGATCACGTCGAAGCGCTCGCGGTAGCGCGCCAGCTCGCCCTTGTCGACCGCGCGCCGCCAGACCGTGCCGGCGATCCGCCTGACCAGCTCGGCCGGCGCGCCCACCTGCACGATGCGGCCGGCGTTGATGATGGCCATGCGCGAGCACAGGTCGGCCACGTCCTCCACGATGTGGGTGGAGAGGATCACGACCACCTGCTCGCCGATCTCCGACAGCAGGTTGTTGAAGCGGTGCCGCTCCTCCGGGTCCAGCCCGGCCGTGGGCTCGTCGACGATGATCAACTGCGGCTTGCCGATCAGGGCCTGCGCGATGCCAAAGCGCTGCCGCATGCCGCCCGAGAAGCCGGCGACGGCTTTCTTGCGCACGTCCCACAGGTTGACCTGCGCCAGCAGCGTCTCCACCGTCTCGCGCCGCTCGCCCTTGGCGGCCACGCCCTTGAGCACCGCGAGGTGGTCCAGCAGGTCGTAGGCCGAGACGCGCGGGTAGACGCCGAAGTCTTGCGGCAGATAGCCCAGCGTGGCGCGCAGCGCCTCGGGCGAGCGCAGCACGTCGAGCTCGCCGAAGCGGATGCTGCCCTCGCTGGGCGTCTGCAGCGTGGCGATGCAGCGCATCAGCGTGGACTTGCCGGCCCCGTTCGGCCCGAGCAGGCCAAACATGCCCTTGGGAATCTCCAGCGTCGCATCGTCGAGCGCGCGGGTGCCGTTGGGATAGACATGGCTGACGCCGGACAGGCTGAGCATGGGGACTTCCTCTTCTTGGGGTGATGGTGGGTGTGGGGAGCCGGGTCTTGTGGACCGGGCGGGATTGCACCATGGCGGCCGCGCGGGGCCGAGCGCCGGCCGACGAACGGTGGCTTGGCCGGGATGGGGTGCGGGGTGGGGGGCACGGGCGGTGGGTGGGGTGTGCCCGGTTGCGCGGGTGACGGTGGGCGCTGCTCCGTGGGTGCTGTGGCGCCGATGGGCGTTATGAGCCTTGGCGTTGAGGTCGGCTTGCGCAAGAATCGGTGGAGATTGCTGCGGTTCGTGGCGAGAAAAAAGAGGGGAGTGCCGATGCTGAGCTTTGACGTGCGCTTTGCCGGGGGGCTGGCCGAGCCGTTTGCCGTGGAGGCGGCCGCGCAAAAATGGCTAGATATGGTGACGAGTATTGGTCAGATGTTTCCATACTTGGGCGTAAATTGCTGCATCTGGCATCGCGTGAGTGGTGTCGATAACACGTTAGGTCATTCCA
>DATHWJ010000050.1:0-3912 GCA_035460745.1 Ideonella sp.
CGCGTTCTGCGGCGAGCCCTCGATCAGCCGGTCCGAGTAGGTCAGGTAGACCAGCGTGTTGCGCTTCTTGTCCACCATGCGCACGATGCGCAGCCGCTTGAAGACCAGGCTGATGCGCTCGTTGAAGACCTCCTCCTGCTCGGGCAGCGGCTTGGCCACGCCGATCGGCCCGACCTGGCGGCAGGCGATGGAGGCGTCGGACTTGTCCTCCGCCAGGCCCAGCGCGCCCTTGATGCCGCCTGTCTTGGCACGCGAGACGTAGCAGGCCACGCCGGCCACCTTGGGGTCGTCGTAGGCATCGACCACGATCTTGTGGTCCGGCCCGATGAACTTGAAGACGGTATCGACCTCACCGATGGGCTCGGCCCGGGCGGCGGCGCTGGCCGCGAGCAAAAGCGCGAGCAGAGGCGCGAGCAAAGACAGTGGCGGGCGTCGGCGCATAGTGAGTCCTTGAGAGCGGGGGCAGGGCGAAGCGCCGCATTGTGCTCGCGCGCCATCCGCAAATCAGGGGATGACGCCGCGCCGCACCCAGGCTAAAAAATGCCTGCCACCCAGGAGCGCCCTCCATGCCCGAAGCCGCCAGGAAAAAAGTCGCCATCGCCTGCCAAGGGGGCGGCAGCCATGCCGCGTTCGCCGCGGGCGTGCTGCAGCGCGTGCTGGCGGCCGACCTGCGCGAACGCTACCAGCTGGTGGCGCTGAGCGGCACCTCGGGCGGCGCGATGTGCGCCGCGCTGGCCTGGGCCGGCCTGCTGCTGGACGGGCCCGACGACGCCATCGCCCGGCTGGGCGCGTTCTGGAACGACCTGAAGGCGCAGGACGCGATCGACTCCGCCGTCAACCAGTGGGGCCTGTGGACGGCCCGCTCGCCGGTCACGGTGGACCTGAGCCCCTATGCCTACCCGCCGCTGGCCGAACAGCGGCTGATGCAGCTGGTGCAGGACCACATCCCCTTGTCCCGCATCTCGCAGCGCCTGCGCAGCAGCGCCGGCATCCGGCTGCTGGTGGGCGCCACCGACGTGCTGAAGGGCGACCGCGTGGTGTTCGACGGCAGCATCCTGACCCACCGCCACCTGATCGCCTCGGCCGCCGTGCCGCCGCTCTACCGCGCCATCCGGATCGACGGCGGCCTCTACTGGGACGGCCTGTTCACCAGCAACCCGCCGGTGCGCGAGTTCACCGAGGCCCCCGGCGCGGCCGGCAAGCCCGACGAGATCTGGGTGATACAGATCAACCCGCAGCGCCAGGGCCAGGAGCCGGTGCAGATAGGCGACATCGTCGATCGCCGCAACGAGCTCTCCGGCAACCTCGCGCTGGCGCAGGAGCTGTATTTCATCGACAAGATCAACGACCTGGTCCGGCAGCACGGCAAGCTGCTGCCCGGGTACAAGCACATCGAGCTCAAGTACGTCGAGCTGCCCTCCTCCCGCGATCTGGACTACGCCTCCAAGCTCGACCGCCGCCCCAGCTTCATCGAGAGCCTGATGGACATGGGCCGCGAGATGGGGGCGCAGTTGCACGCGCCCGCGGGCGCCGCGTGCGCGAGTTCGCTGCCGGTCCGCAACGTCTACCTGAGCTGAGGGCCCTGCTCGCCAGCCGCCGCAGCGGCATGCCGCTGGCGACGGCGAAACGACGTTTTGTCGCAACCCGCTGCCCAAGAGGAGCTCTCGGCGCTACCCTTCCGGGATTTAACTGGGCGGGCTCGCCCACTCCCGTGCGACAGGAACCCATGCGTCATCTTCTCCCTGCCCTGCTGGTGGCCGCCGCGCTCGTCGCCTGCGGCAAGAACGACAAGGCACCGGCCGCCGCAAAAGCCAGCACGCCCGCGGCGGCCGCCAGCGCAGCCACGCTGCTGATCTCGCCCGAAGACCTGCGCAGCCCGCAGCCCAGCCAGCTCGCCACCGGCCCGGTGATCAGCGGCTCGGTGCAGCCCGAGCGCAAGGCCGACCTGCGGGCCGAGGTGGCGGCGGTGGTGATGCAGGTGCTGAAGGACAACGGCGAGCCGGTGCGGGCCGGCGAGCTGCTGATACGGCTGGACGACACTGCCATCCGCGACAGCCTGGCCTCGGCCGAAGAGAGCCAGCGCGCCTCGTCGCAGGCCTTCGACCAGGCCGAGCGCCAGATGCAGCGGCTCAAGACGCTGCAGGCCCAGGGCATGGTCTCGACCCAGGCGCTGGAAGACGCCGAGATCCGCCGCAACAACACCCAGAGCGACCTGGTGGCCGCCAAGGCACGCGTGGTCTCGGCCCGCCAGCAGTTGCAGCGCACCGGCGTGCGCGCGCCCTTCGACGGCGTGGTCAGCGAGCGCAAGGCCTCGGCCGGCGACACGGTGCAGATCGGCAAGGAGCTGGTCAAGGTGATAGACCCGCGCAGCATGCGCTTCGAGGGCCTGGTCTCGGCCGACCGCATGCAGGAGCTCAAGCTCGGCCAGCCGGTGAGCTTCCGCGTCAACGGCTACACGCCGGGCGAGTTCCGCGGCAAGGTGCAGCGCATCGACGCCGCCGCCAACGCGACGACCCGCCAGGTCGAGGTCATCGTCGGCTTTGCCGACGCGGCCACCGCGCCGCGCGTGGCCGGCCTGTTCGCCGAGGGCCGCGTCGAGACCGGCGGCTCCACCGCCCTGACGCTGCCCGAGGCCTCGCTGGTGCGCGCCGGCGACAGCGCCCATGTCTGGCGCGTCAACGGCCAGACGCTGGCCAAGACGCCCGTCAAGCTGGGCGAGCGCGACGCCCGCAGCGGCGAGTTCCCGGTGCTGCAAGGCCTCTCGGCCAGCGACCGCGTGCTGCGCAGCCCGGGCAGCGCGCTGGTCGATGGGCAGAAGTTCGAATTCGCCAAGGGCGGCGCGGCGCCGGCCGCGGCGTCCGCTCCGGTGGCCACCGCGGCTGCCAAGTGAGGAGGTCGCATGTTCCTCTCTGAATTCAGCATCAAGCGGCCGGTCGCAATGGTCGTGGTGATCATCGGGCTGATGGCGCTGGGCCTGCTGGCCCTGTCCAAGCTGCGCGTCAACCAGATCCCGGACGTCGAGCAGCCGGTGCTCGTGGTCACCATCCCCTACCCCGGCGCTTCGCCCGAGACGGTGGAGCGCGAGGTCATCAACCGCATCGAGAAGGCGCTGCAGGGCATCGCCGGGATCGACCAGCTGCGGTCCACCTCCAGCGAAGGCAGCGGCTCGCTGATACTGATCTTCAACTTCGGCAAGAACCTGATCGAGGCCTCCGACGAGGTGCGCAACGCCATCGCCTCGGTGCGCTACAAGCTGCCCGTCGAGATGCGCGAGCCCATCCTGCAGCGCCAGGACCCGTCGGCCCAGCCCATCATGCAGCTGGCGCTGTCGTCCAACTCGCAGAGCCACGCCGAGATCTCGCGCCTGGCCGAAGACCACCTGGCCGACAGGTTCCGCGGCATCGCCGGCGTGGCCACCGTCACCGTCAACGGCTCGCTCAAGCGCGAGCTCTCGGTGCTGCTGCGCTCCGAGAAGCTGCGCGAGTACGAGGTCTCGGTGACCGACGTGGTGGCCGCGCTGCGGGCGCAGAACGCCACCGCGCCGGTCGGCAAGGTGCGCGGCACGCTGGAGGACCAGAGCATCCGGCTGGTCGGCCGCATCGAGGCGCCCTCGGAGTTCGGCCAGATCGTCATCAAGCGGCGCGGCAGCGAGCTGGTGCGGCTGGCCCAGGTGGCCACGGTGCAGGACGGCTTCGCCGAGCTGAGCGGCTTCTCGGTGCGCAGCGGCCACCCCAACGTGGGCATGTCCGTCACTCGCGCGCGCGACGCCAGCACGGTCAGCGTGGCCGACCAGGTGCGCAAGCTGGTGGCCGAGATCGGGCCGACGCTGCCGCAGGGCACCAAGCTCGAAGTCACGCTGGACGGCGGCAAGGACGCCCAGAGCAGCCTGAACAACGTGATCCACGCGCTGGT
>DATHWJ010000051.1:0-5194 GCA_035460745.1 Ideonella sp.
CAGCGCGGCGCGCTGACGGCTGCCGAGCTGTCGATGGCGCTGGGCAAGAGCCAGCCCACGCTGTCTCGCCTGCTGCGCTCGCTGGCCAGCGAAGTGCTGGTACTGGGCCAGGGCCGCGCGACCCGCTACGCGCTGCCGCAAACCCTGCTGGGCCAACCGGCGCGCCAGCCGCTGTACTGGACGCACCCGGACGGCCGTATCGAACATTGGGGCGACGCCAGCCTGCTGGTGGGCGGCAACTTGCATGTGGCCGCCGACGGCATCGCCCAGATCAGCACCGGCCTGCCCTGGTTTCTCACGCCGCTGCGGGCTCAAGGCTTCCTCGGCCGCGTGCTGGCCCGCCAGCTCGCCGCCCACGGGCTGGACGCCAACCCGGAACGCTGGCCGCTGGAGCACCTGCTGTTCGCCGCACTGCGGCTGCACGACACGCCCGGCGCGCTGTGGCTGGGCGATGCGAGTACACGCGTCGAGGCGCCGGTGGTGGGCGACGCCGCGTCGTTCGACACCCTCGCCGCCGATGTGGCCGGCACGCTGCCGGCCGGCTCTTCAGCCGGCGGCGAGCAAGCCAAGTTCCTCGCCCGCATCGCGACGGGCGAAGCCGTGTTGGTCAAGTTCACGCCGCCGCGCGGCACGCCCTTCGGCGAGCGCTGGCACGACCTGCTGTGGGCCGAGCACCTGGCCCTGCAATTGCTGAGCGAGCACGGCGTGCCGGTGGCGGCGTCGCGCATCGTCGCTGGGCCGCAGCGCAGCCACTTCGTCTCCACACGCTTCGACCGCATCGGCCCCGACGGCCGCCGCCACGTGGTAGCGCTGGACGCGCTGCACGAAGCCTTCGTACCCGGCCCACGCCAGCACTGGGCCGCCACTTGCACTGAGCTGGCACGCCAGCGGCGCCTGCCGGCCGACGCGCCCTCCCAGGCGCTGGCGCTGCTGCAGTTCGGCCGGCTCATCGGCAACAGCGACATGCACTTCGGCAACCTGGGCGTCTTCGTCGAACCCACCGACGTGGCCGCCGGCCGCGGTACGCTGGCACCGCTCTACGACATGCTGCCGATGCGCTGGCGGCCCGATGCCAGCAGCGGCGAGCTCGGCTTGACGCCTTTCACGCCCGACGACTTCGACCTGCAGAGCCCCGCCCGGCCGCTGGCGGCGGAGTTCTGGTCGCGCGTCGCCGCGCAAGCCGAGATCGGCCGGGGCTTCCGGGCCCTGGCGCGCGAGATGCTCCCGCGCGTCGCCTGAGAAGG
This sequence comes from Ideonella sp., assembly GCA_035460745.1. Lineage (GTDB taxonomy): Bacteria > Pseudomonadota > Gammaproteobacteria > Burkholderiales > Burkholderiaceae_C > Ideonella. The sequence continues at coordinate 1,245 of DATHWJ010000051.1, forward strand.
TGCGAACGAACTCGCCGCCTGCGGGCTGCGGCCAGAAAAAAGCCGCCCGAAGGCGGCTGTAAATGCTCTCTCTTTCAATCCTTCAGGAGGACCTCAAGCTCAGAAGTTGTGCTTGATGCCCAGGTCGTAGCCGGTCTTCTTGTAGCCTTCGGTCAGGTTGTCGGGCTTCTTGTTGACGATGTCGGCATAGACCGTCGTGCGCTTGGACAGCGGGTAGAAGTAGCCGACGCCGAATTGCTTGTCGCGGATCAGGTCGAGGTCCTTGTTCTTCAGCTGGCCGTAGCTGAAGCGCAGCTCGCCACCGGCCACCGGCGCGGTCGCCGAGACCAGGTAGGACTGCATTTCCTGGGCCAGGGCGTTGTCGCCGTTGCCGTAGAACAGGCCCAGCTTGGCGAAACCGAAGTCGTAGCCGCCGTAGACCGAGAGCCACTTGTCGTCGTCGTCCGACGGGTTTTCGTAGCCCAGGCCCAGCGTCAGGCCGGCGTTGGCATAGCCGAGGCCCAGGCTGTAGGGCTTCTTGTCGGCAGCGATGCCGGTGCCGGTGCCCGAGCTGGCGGGCGTGTTGCCTTCGGCTTCGGCGACCTGCGCGCCGAAGGTGAAGCCGCTGGCCGCGATGCGGTAGTTGATGCTGTTGCTGTAGCGGGTGCTGCCGATACGGCCGTTGATGATGCTGCCGTTGGACGCGACCGTGTCCGTGCCCCACGGGTCGGCGACGGTCTGGCCGAAGGTGTACGCCGGGTTCTCTTCGCGGCCCAGGGTCACGCGGCCGAAGGCGCCTTCGAGGCCGACGATGGACTTGCCTTCCCAGAAGCGGGTGGCGTTGGTCTGGGTGCCTTCGTCGGCATTGAAGCGATGCTCGATCTGGAACACGGCCTTCAGGCCGCCACCCAGGTCTTCGACGCCGCGGAAGCCGAGGCGGCTGCCGGAGCCGTTGCGCACTTCCTTGTTGTCGGGCGCGGCGGCTTGCTGGGCGACCGAGAGGTCGACGCGGCCGTAGACGGTGACCGACGATTGCGCGGCCGCGAGGCCGGCGAGGGACAGCAGCGCAGCGGCTGCGATCAGATTGCGTTTCATGTTCGATGTTCCTGCGGTTCGATGTGCGGCAGGCTGGCCGGCGAAGGGTCACCGGGGCCACCTATTCACACGCCCTCTCAAGCGGCGCGAGTAGCACATTGAATCGTTCGAACATGACAGGATAAATACCGACTCCCGCAACAATGCATTCCGTTGTTTTGGTGCAATCCGGGCTTGCCACAAGCACTTAAGGGTCTTTTTATCAGCGCCCCTGCGCCCGTTCCAGCGCGTCGTCCAGCACCTCCACCCAGTGCCGCACCGGCCGCGCGCTGGCGCTCTGCAGGTGCTGTATGCAGCCGATGTTGGCCGAGACGATGGTGTCGGCCGCCACCGGCGCGAGCGCCTTGAGCTTGCGGTCGCGCAGGGCCGTGGCCAGCTCGGGCTGCAGCACCGAGTAGGTGCCGGCCGAGCCGCAGCACAGGTGGCTGTCGACCGGCGCGGTCCTGACGTCGAAACCCAGCGCCGCCAGGTGCGTCTCGACGCCGCCGCGCAACTGCTGGCCGTGCTGCAGCGTGCAGGGCGGGTGGTAGGCCAGCGGCACGGTGGCGGGCGTCTCGCCGCGCCGCCGCCGCGAGGCCAGCAGCGCCTGCAGCGGCGCCACCAGCTCCGGCAGCAGCTCGGAGAGGTCGCGCGTCAGCGCGCTGATGCGGGCCGCCTTCTCGGCGTAGGCCGGGTCGTGCGCGAGCGCGTGGCCGTAGTCCTTCACCATCGCGCCGCAGCCCGACGCGTTCATCACGATGGCCTCGACCGCGCCCTCCTCGCCCAGCCCGGTGACGCGCGGCCACCAGGCGTCGATGTTGCGGCGCATGTCGGCCAGGCCGCCCTCGTGGTCGCTCAGGTGGCTGCGAATCGCGCCGCAGCAGCCGGCGTCGGCGGCGACCAGCGTCTGCAGGCCGGCGGCGTCGAGCACGCGGGCGGTGGCCGAGTTGATGTTGGGCATCATCGCGGGCTGCACGCAGCCCATCAGCATCAGTACTTTGCGCGGGTGGCTGCGGGTGGGCCAGCGGTGGGCCTGGGGCGGCGCCTTGTCCGGCACCTTGTGCTTCAGCGCGGCGGGCAGCAGCGGACGGGCCAGCTGGCCCAGCTTCATCGCCGGGGCGAAGAGCGGCGAGGTCAGGCCCTCCTTGAGCAGCCAGCGCAGCGTGCGCTCGCCGCGCGGCCGCTCGACCTTGGCCTCGACCACGCGCCGGCCTATCTCCACCAGCGCGCCGTACTGCACGCCCGAGGGACAGGTGCTCTCGCAGTTGCGGCAAGTCAGGCAGCGGTCCAGGTGCAGTTGGGTGGCGCGCGTCACCGGCTCGCCCTCCAGCACTTGTTTCATCAGGTAGATGCGGCCGCGCGGGCCGTCCAGCTCGTCGCCCAGCAGTTGGTAAGTGGGACAAGTGGCGGTGCAGAAGCCGCAGTGCACGCAGCTGCGCAGGATGGCCTCGGCGGCCTGGCCGTCGGCCGTGCCGGCGAATTCGGGGGCGAGGGTGGTTTGCATGGGCGGTCGGGGCTCGCGGGCAGGGTCAGAAGAACAGCCTCGCGGCCAGCGGCATCAGCAGCGAGGCCAGCACCACCTGGGCGCCCAGCGCCAGGCCGGCGTAGGCGCCCGCGTCGGGGTGGACCTGCATCGCGCGGGCCGCGCCTATGCCGTGCGAGGTGCTGCCAAGCGCAAAGCCGCGCACCTCGGGCGCCTGCACGCGCAGCAGGTCGAACCAGTACTTGGCGCCGATCGCACCGGTCAGGCCGGTGAGCAGCGCGAACACCGCCGCCAGCGCCGGGATGCCGCCGAGTTGCTGCGCGATGCCCATCGCCACCGGCGCGGTGACCGACTTGGGCGCCATCGACGCCAGCACCTCGGGCGGCAGCCCCAGGGCCCAGCCGATCGCGACCCCGCCCAGGCTGGCCGCCGCGCCACCCGCCAGCGCGGCGCACAGGATGGGCACCGCGCGCGCCCGCAGCTCGGCACGGCGCAGCCACAGCGGCCAGGCCAGCGCGACCACGGCCGGGCCGAGCAGGAAGTGGATGAACTGCGCACCGGAGAAGTAGCTCGGGTAGGGCGTGCCGGTGAGCGTGAGCAGCAGGCCGATCAGCAGCACCGACCACAGCACCGGGTTGGCCCAGGGCGGCTGGCCCAGGCGCTGGTAGGCGATCTGCGCGGCGACATAGACCGAGACCGTCGCCGTCAGGCCGAACAGCGGCGTGGCGGCGAGGTAGACCCAGAGCTGGACGAAGTTCTGCATCGTTCAACCGGCCTCGTCGGCAACGGGCTCGGCCGGGCGCGGCAGCAGCGCCCGCAGCACCAGCGCCGTCACCGCCAGCCCCAGCGCGGTCGAGAGCACGATGGCCAGCAGGATGCGCCCGCCATACTGCGACAGCAGCGCCAGGTGGGTGACTACGCCGACGCCGACCGGCACGAAGAGCAGCGACAGGTGCGCCAGCAGCGCCTCGGCCGCCACGCCGATCACGGCCCGCACGGGCTGCCAGGCCAGCAACGCCCACAACAGGGCGGCCCCCACCACGGGGGCCGGGAACGGCGCCCCGACCGCCCGCACCAGCAGCTCGCCGGCCGACTGGCACAACAGCAGCAACGCAAAGCCTTTCAGCAGGTCCATGGCCGCTCCGCACGCCGCATCAGAACTCCGGCACCAGGCGCTGGCGGTTGAAGATGCCGGCCGGGTCGAAGGCGCGCTTGAGCTCGCGGTGGATGCGCTTGAGCGGGGCCGAGAGCGGCGCCCACGCACCCTGGGCGCGGTCGCCGCCGCGGAACATGCTGGCGTGGCCGCCCGCCTCCGCCGCTGCTTCGCGCAGCATCTCGCCGGGGGCGTTGGAGAGCAGCCAGCGCTGCGCGCCGCCCCATTCGATCAACTGCTCGCCCGGCAGGCTCAGGCGCG
>DATHWJ010000052.1:0-14351 GCA_035460745.1 Ideonella sp.
CTGGGCCGCCTGGCCGGGCCGGCGGCCACCCAGCTGCTCGACTGGCAGCCCGATGCCCGCATCGCCACCATAGTGGGCGGCTGGCCCAGCCGCTTCGACGCGGCCCGCGCCCGCGGCCTGGGCCTGCTGCCCGACCCTTCCATCGACGCGCTCCTGCAGGACTACGTCCAGGCCCACCCCGAGGCCGTCGCGCTGCCCTTGAATCCGCCCCCGCCGGAGACGCTCTGATGACCCGACCGCTGCTCGGCTGCATTGCCGACGACTTTACCGGCGCCACCGACCTGGCCAACAACCTGGTGCGTAGCGGCATGCGCACGATACAGACCATCGGAGTGCCCGCCGAGACCGGGCTGCCGGTGGGCGCCGATGCAATCGTGGTGGCGCTCAAGTCGCGCACCTTGCCGGCTGCCGAGGCGGTGGCCCAGTCGCTGACGGCGCTGGCCTGGCTGCAGGCGCAGGGGGTGGAGCAGGTCTACTTCAAGTACTGCTCCACCTTCGACTCGACGGCGGCCGGCAACATCGGCCCGGTCACCGATGCCCTGCTCGACGCGCTGCACGGGCCGCGCCAGGGCTTCACCATCGCCTGCCCTGCGTTTCCAGAGAACCAGCGCACGGTGTTCAAGGGCCACTTGTTCGTGGGTGACGTGCTGCTCTCGGACAGCGGCATGCGCGACCACCCGCTCACCCCCATGCGCGACGCCAACCTGGTCCGCGTGATGCAGGCCCAGACGCAGCGGCGCGTGGGGCTGGTGGCGCACGATGTGGTGGCCCGCGGGCCGCAGGCCATCCGCGAGCGCTTCGCCGCGCTGCAGGCCCTGGGCGTGGGCGTGGCCGTGGTGGACGCGGTGGACAACGCCGACCTGCTGCGCATCGGCGCGGCGCTGGCCGGCCTGCCGCTGGTCACCGCCGGTTCGGGCATTGCCATCGGCCTGCCGCCCAATTGGCAAAGCCGGCTGGGCGACGGCGCGGGCGCTGCCAGGCTGCCGGCGGCCGGTGGGGGGCGGGCGGTGGTCTCGGGCAGTTGCTCGGTAGCCACCAATGCGCAGGTGCAGCTCTTCCTGCAGGCCGGGCGGCCGGCCTTTGCGGTGGACCCACTGGCCATTGCCGCCGGGCAGGATGTGGCGGCGAAGGCCCTGGCCGCGCTGCAGCCCCACCTGGCCGAGGGCCCGGTGCTGGCCTATGCCACTGCCGAGCCCGCCGCCGTGAAGGCGGTGCAGGCCAGTCTGGGCGTGGCCGAAGCCGGCCATCTGGTGGAAGACACGCTGTCTCGAATTGCGCTGGGCCTGGTGCAGGCCGGGGTGCGCCAGCTGGTGGTGGCCGGCGGCGAGACTTCCGGTGCGGTGGTGCTGGCCCTGGGTGTGGCCCGCATGGCCATCGGCCCGCAGATCGACCCGGGCGTGCCTTGGACGGCCGTGGAATCTCCCGCCTGCCCCGGGCAGCCGCTGCACCTGGCGTTGAAGTCAGGCAACTTCGGCGGCCCTGCCTTCTTCACCCGGGCGTTTGAGCTGTTGGAGGGAACGACGTGAGCCCGCCCGACTGCGCCGCAATGCTCACCCCGCGGGGTGCAACGCGGAGGCCAGCACCGTGAGCAGCGCCGACCTCCGCGAAGAGATCTGCCGCGTCGGCGCCTCGCTCTACCAGCGTGGCCTGGTGCATGCCAGTGCCGGCAACATCAGCGTGCGCCTGGCTGGCGGCGGCTTTCTCATCACACCCACCGACGCCTGCCTGGGCACCCTGGTGCCGGGCCGGCTGGCTGAGGTGGATGCACAAGGTCTGCAGCTGGGCGGCGACCGCGCCTCCAAGACCCTGGCGCTGCACCGCCGCATCTACGCCGCCGACCCCGACGCGGGCTGCGTCATCCACACCCACGCCACCCACTTGGTGGCGCTGACCCTGGCCGGGGTGTGGCGCCCGGATGACATCGTGCCGCCGATCACGCCCTACTTCGTGATGAAGGTGGGCCATGTGCCGCTGATCCCCTACCACCGGCCGGGCGACCCGGCCGTGGGCGAGCAGGTGGCCGCCCGCATCCTGGCGGCGCGCGCCGCCGGCCGGCCGCTGCGAGCGGTGATGCTGGACCGCCTGGGCCCCACTGTCTGGCACCGCACCCCGGCGGAGGCCAGTGCGACGCTCGAAGAGCTGGAAGAAACCGCCCGCCTTTGGCTGATGACCCGCCCCGCGCCGCTGACCGAAGCGCAGATCGACGAACTGCGCCAATGCTTTGGCGCGCACTGGTGAACCGGCCGCCCGCGCCCGGTTCTCCATCATGGAGACACACATGCCCCTGTTGAAAAGAATCAGCACCCTGGCCTGCGGCCTGGGCCTGCTCGCGGCCAGCCTGGCGGCCTCGGCCGCCGACTACCCGGCACCCCAGAAGGGCACGTGGGTGGCGCGTGATTTCAAGTTCCACACCGGCGAGGTGATGCCCGAGCTGAAGATCGCCTACACCACGCTGGGCCATCCCCAGGGCGACCCGGTGCTGGTGCTGCACGGCACCACCGGCTCGGCAGCCAGCATGTTGACGCCGGCCTTTGGCGGCGAACTCTTCGGCGCCGGACAACCGCTGGACGCCAGCCGCCACTTCATCATCCTGCCCGACGCCATCGGCACCGGCCAGACCGCCAAGCCTTCCGACGGGCTGCGCATGGCCTTCCCGCGCTACAACTACGACGACATGGTCCAGGCCCAGTACCGCCTGCTGACCGAGCACCTGGGCGTGCGGCACCTGCGGGTGGTGGTGGGCAACTCCATGGGGGGCATGCACACGTGGATCTGGGCGCAGAAGTACCCCGGCTTCATGGACGTGGCGGTGCCCCTGGCGTCGCTGCCTTCGCAGATGTCCGGTCGCAACTGGATGCTGCGACGGCTGCTGATCGAGTCGATCCGCAACGACCCCGATTGGCAGGGCGGCCAGTACACCCGGCAGCCGCGCAGCCTGCAGTTCGCCTCGGTCTTCTTTGCCACGGCCACCAATGGTGGCGACCAGGGCCTGTTCCAGCTGGCGCCCACCCGCGAGCGGGCCGACGCCCTGCTGGAGCAGCGCCTGAAGGGCCCGTTTGCCGGCGATGCCAACGACCACATCTACCAGTGGGACGCGTCGCGCGACTACAACCCCGAGCCCGGCCTGGAACGTATCGAGGCCGCGCTGCTGGCCATCAACTCGGCCGACGACGAGCGCAACCCGCCGGAGCTGGGCCTGCTGGATGCCGCGCTGAAGCGGGTGAAGAACGGCCGGGCCCTGGTGATCCCCGGCAGCCCCGACACCGCCGGCCACGGTACCGCCGTGCGCGCTGCGCCGTGGGCGACGACCTTTGCCGAATTCCTGGCCCGGGCGCCGCGCCGCGCACCCGGCGGCCAGCCCTGAAACCCGCAGGAGCCTCTCCCATGCCGCGCTTTGCCGCCAACCTCTCGATGCTCTACAACGAGCACGACTTTCTCGACCGATTCGCTGCCGCCGCGGCCGACGGCTTCCAGGCCGTTGAATACCTCTTTCCCTATGCCTTCGAGGCGAACGAGATAGCCCGGCGCCTGGCCGACCACGGCCTGCAGCAGGTGCTGTTCAACGCGCCACCCGGCAACTGGGAGGCCGGCGAGCGCGGCCTGGCCTGCCTGCCCGGGCGCGAAGCCGAATTCCGCAGCGGCGTGTCCCGCGCGCTGGCCTACGCCGAGGCCCTGGGCTGCCCGCAGGTGCATGTCATGGCAGGCTTGGCCCCGGCCGGCGTCGAGCGGGCCCGCCTTCAAGCCACTTACGAGGCCAACCTGGCCTGGGCGGCCGAGCTGGCGGCCGGCGCCGGCCGCGACGTGCTGATCGAGCCCATCAACCCACGCGACATTCCCGGCTACTTCCTGAACCGGCAGGACGAGGCCCACCGCCTGGTGCTGGCCCTGGGTGCCTCCAACCTGAAGGTGCAGATGGACCTCTACCACTGCCAGGTGGTCGAAGGCGATCTGGCCATGAAGCTGCGCGAGTACCTGCCCACCGGCCGGGTGGGCCACCTGCAGATCGCCGGGGTGCCCGAGCGGCACGAGCCCGACATCGGCGAGGTGAACTTCCGCTACCTGTTCGAGCTGATCGACCACCTTTCCGCCGAGTGTGGCTGGGACGGCTGGGTGGGCTGCGAATACCGGCCCGCGCGGGGGGCGGTGGCGGGCGGGACGTCGGCGGGGTTGCAGTGGTGGAAGCGGTGAAGAGGCGGCGGGCTGGCGGTCTGGCCGGGGGGCATGGCCACCGGCACAATCGGCGCTGCCGAGCAAACCCCAGCCCTCAGACGCCATGAACAGCCCCCCGCCTCCCACCTTCGACGACGTGATCGCCGCCGCCCGGCGCATCGAGGGTCATGCCCACCGAACCCCTGTGATGACGTCCCGCACGGTCGACAGGGAGCTCGATGCCCAGGTCTTCTTCAAGTGCGAAAACCTGCAGCGCATGGGCGCCTTCAAGTTCCGCGGCGCGTTCAATGCGCTGTCGCGGTTCGACGAGAGGCAGCGCCAGGCGGGCGTGGTGGCGTTCTCCTCCGGCAACCACGCCCAGGCGATTGCGCTCTCGGCCCAGCTGATGGGCATACCGGCCACCATCGTGATGCCGCACGACGCGCCGGCCGCCAAGGTGGCCGCCACCCAAGGCTATGGCGGCAAGGTCGTGGTCTACGACCGCTACAAGGAAGACCGCGAGCAGATAGGCCGGGCGCTTGCCGACGAGCACGGCATGACGCTGATCCCGCCCTATGACCATCCGGACGTGATCGCCGGCCAGGGCACGGCAGCCAAGGAGCTGGTGGAGGAGGTCGGGCCGCTCGACGCCTTCTTCGCGCCGCTCGGTGGCGGCGGGCTGCTCTCCGGCTCGGCGCTCTCGCTGCGTGCGCTGGCGCCGGGCTGCGCCATCTACGGGGTGGAGCCGGCCAGCGGCAACGACGGGCAACAATCCTTCCGCTCCGGCAGCATCGTCCACATCGAGACGCCCAAGACCATCGCCGACGGCGCCCAGACCCAGCACCTGGGCCACCACACCTTCGAGATCATTCGCCGCTCCGTGGACGACGTGCTGACCGCCACCGACGAAGAGCTGGTGGCCTGCATGGGCTTCTTCGCCTCGCGCATGAAGCTCGTCGTCGAGCCCACGGGCTGCCTGGGCTTCGCCGCCGCCCGGCAGATGAAGGCGCAGTGGCGCGGCAAGCGCATCGGCGTCTTGATCAGCGGCGGCAACGTCGATCTCGCGAGGTTCTGCGCGCTGCTCGCCGCATAGATCGGAGCGTTCCGTCACAAGACCCTGCTGTCAAACGTCTGGGTGCCATGAACGACGCAACCGACACCTTCAACCGCCTGCGGCCCCGCCTGCAAGGCATCGCCTACCGCATGCTGGGCTCCTCGGCCGAGGCCGAGGAGGTCGTGCAGGACGCCTGGCTGCGCTGGCACGAGGCCAGCCAGGAGCAGCTGGAGAGCAAGGAGGCCTGGCTGGTCTCCGTCACCACGCGCCTGTCCATCGACCGGCTGCGCAGCGCCAAGGTCCAGCGTGAACACTATGTCGGCACCTGGCTGCCGGAGCCGCTGCTCTCCGAGTCGCCCGTCACGCCGGAGCAGGTGCTGGAGCGGGCCGACGACGTGTCCGTCGCGTTCCTGGTGATGCTGGAGCGCCTCGCGCCCGAGGCCCGTGCGGCCTTCCTGCTGCGCGAGGTCTTCGATGCCGACTACGGCGAAGTCTCCGAGGCCCTGGGCAAGACCGAGCCGGCCTGCCGGCAGCTCGTGCACCGCGCCAAGCAGCAGCTGCAAGACCAGCGCCCTCGCTACACCGTGCCGCGGGAGACGCAGCTGCGGCTGCTGCGCGGCTTTGCCGACGCCGCGGTGCGGGGCGAGTTCGCCGCGCTCAAGGCCATGCTCGCCGACGACGCGCAGCTCATAGGCGACGGCGGCGGCAAGGTGCCCAGCTTCGGCGTGCCGCTGGTGGGCGGGCAGCGCATTGCCCAGCTCTATCTCGCCACCCACCTGCGCTTCCGCGGCGCGGTGCGGTTCGAGGTGGTGGTGCTCAACGGCCAGTGGGGCCTGCTGCGCTTCATCGACGGGGCGCTGGAGTCGGCCCAGTCGCTGGAGACGGACGGCGAGCGCATCGTGCGCATCCATGCCCAGCGCAACCCCGACAAGCTGGCCCGCATCGCCGCCGCGCTGGGCCGCGAGCTCAACGTCACAAAGCAGCCGCCCCAAACGTCTTGAGTGTGTGTCTCCCAACCACTCACTCAAGGTGAAACCATGAACCAACCCCGTCTCCCCTGGATAGAGATCGCTCCCAAGGCCTACCAGGCGATGGCCGGCGTCAGCGCCACCACGGCCAAGTCTTCGATCGGCACCAACCTGATCGAGCTCGTGCAGACCCGCGTCTCGCAGCTCAACGGCTGCGCCTTCTGCCTGGACATGCATGTCCGCGACCTGCGCAAGCACGGCGAAGGCTGGCAGCGCATCAACAGCCTGCCCACCTGGCGTGAAACCGGCCTCTACAGCCAGCGCGAGCGCGCCGCGCTGAACTGGGCCGAGACCATGACCGATCTCGTCGGCCACCACGGCAGCCGCGACGCGGACTTCGACGCCCTGAAGAGCCACTTCAGCGACCAGGAGATCGTCGAGCTGTCGTGGACGATCGCGCAGATCAACACCTGGAACCGCATGGCCATCGGCATGCAGACACCGGTGGCAGAGAAGCCCATCGAGTAGAACTGTCACAACCCGGCATCGCCCAACGTCTTGTGTTGCAGGGGTGGCGGCAAGGTGCCGCCACCCTGAGCCCACGCAACATCCGGAAGGACAGCACATGAAAATCGTCATCATCGGAGGCAGCGGCCTCATCGGCAAGAAGCTCGCGGCCCTGCTTCAGCAGGCTGGCCATGAGGTGCTGGCCGCGTCGCCGTCGTCAGGCGTCAATGCCGTGACCGGCGAGGGCCTCGCCGGGGCACTGGCGGGCGCGGAGGTGGTGGTCGACGTCACGAACTCGCCCTCGTTCGAGGACGAGGCCGTGATGAGCTTCTTCAGGTCGTCGACGCAAAACCTGCTGGCTGCCGAGGCGGCGGCGGACGTGCGCCACCATGTGGCGCTGTCGGTGGTGGGCTCAGAGCGCCTGCCCAGCAGCGGCTACTTCCGCGCGAAGGTGGCCCAGGAGGCGATGATCCAGGCCGCCAAGCTGCCCTACACCATCGTTCGTGCGACCCAGTTCTTCGAGTTCCTCGGCGCCATTGCGCATGGGAGCATGAGTGGCGAGGCGGTGCGCGTCTCGTCTGCGCGCTTGCAGCCCATGGCGGCGGACGACGTGGCCCAGGCGCTGGCGAACGTGGCGGTGCAGGCACCCCTGAACGGGAGGTGCGAAGTCGCCGGGCCGCAGTCCTTCCGTCTCGACGAACTGATGCGGCGCGTGCTGCAGGCCAGCCAGGATACGCGCGAAGTGATCACCGACGACGAGGCGCTGTACTTCGGAACCCGCCTCGACGACCAGTCGCTGACGCCCGGGGCCAAGGCCTGGGTCGGGACCACCGGGCTGGAAAGCTGGCTGGCCAGGCGCGCGGCCGCGAAGTAGGGCGACGCGGGCCAGCCCGCTCCGCCTGACGCGCGAGGCGCGCCGATGACCGTTATGCTGCCGGCTGGCCCTGCATCCTGGCTGCATCGAGAACGGGAGCGCGCTGTTGCATCAAAGACTGTTCGTCAGGCTGGATGAAGACGCCGTCCAGGGGCCCGAGTCCGGCTTGCCGCGACAGAGCCTGCGCGGCTTCACGGTCTGCCCGGCGTTGCGGCCGCAGGTGTCCAACGTCCTGCTGTACCGCGAGTCCTTCGCGGCGAGCGAAGAGGTGGTGGAGCGCGTGGTGCCCGATGGCGCGGTCCGCCTCGTCTTCGACTGGAGCGAGGCTCCCTCCGCGGGCCGCGCGGCGATGGCCATCGGCCCCTCGATCAAACCAGCCGTGCTGCGCCTGTCCGGCCGCATGGCCGGCATGGCGGTGACGCTGCGGCCCGGTGCCGCCGCGGTGCTGCTGGGCCTGCCCGCGGGCGAGATGGCGGAGCTGGCCGTGCCGCTGCAAGAGCTCTGGGGCCGGGGCGACGCGCAGGGGCTGGCCGACCTCGCCGCGCTGCCCGACGATGCCTCGCGCATCCGGGCCGTGCAGCAGGCCTTGCTGCTGCGCCTGCAGCGCGCACGCCCCTCGGACCCCCGCCTCGCGGTGCACGCGCTGCAGGCGCTGACGCGCACCGCGGGGCGCGCCAAGGTGCGCGACGTCGCGTCGTCCGTGGGCGTTGGGGAGCGGCGTCTGCAGCAGCTGTTCGATGCGCACATAGGGCTCTCGCCGCGCAGTTGGAGCCGCCTGGCGCGGCTGCACCAATGCCTGCGCGAGCTGCGGCGGCAGCCGGGCAAGGCCTGGCCCGAGGTGGCGCTGGACGGCGGGTTCTTCGACCAGTCCCACCTGATCAACGAGTTCCGCGCGCTGTGCGGCTGCACGCCGGCCGAGTTTCGGCGCATGGCCGTTTCGCATTCTTCCAAGACAGGGCCTTGAGCCAGCCCTAAGGTGTCGCCTTGGCAGGCCGGTGGGGCCGCGAACACAAGGAGAGCCATTTCATGTCCACTCAGAACGAGAAGCCGCCCTTGCAGGGGCGCGTGGCGGTGGTGACCGGCGCCAGCCGGGGAGCAGGGCGCGGCTGCGCCGCCGAGCTGGGGGCGGCGGGTGCCACCGTGTATGTCACCGGCCGCAGCACGCGCGAGCAGCCGGCCGACAGCTACGGGCAACTGCTGGGCTTGTCGGGCATGGCCCGGCTGCCCGGCTGCATCGAAGATGCGGCCGAAGAAGTCACGCGGCTGGGTGGCCAGGGCATTGCGGTGCGTTGCGACCACACGAGTGCGGACGAAGTGGCCGCGCTGTTCGCCCGGGTGCAACAGGAGCAGGGCCGGCTCGACGTGCTGGTCAACAACGCCTGGGGCGGGCACGAGAGCTTCGACGGCGTCTTCGACGCGCCCTTCTGGGAGCACCCGCTGGCGCACTGGGAGACGATGTTCGACCGCGGCGTGCGCAACCACCTGCTGTCCAGCCGCGGCGCGGCGCCCCTGATGGTGCGGCAAGGGCATGGGCTGATGCTGACCACCACCTTCTGGGACCGCGGACGTTATCTGCGCGGCAACCTGTTCTATGACCTGGCCAAGGCCAGCATGACCCGCCTGGCCTTCGGCATCGCCCAAGAGCTGCGCGCCCATCGCGTCGCCTCCATCGCCGTGTCGCCGGGCTGGATGCGCACCGAGTTCGTCCTGGCCGGCCACCGGACCGACGAGGCGCACTGGCACGAGCGGCCCGCCCTGGCCCGCACCGAGTCGCCGCGCTACCTGGGCCGCGCGGTCGCCGCGCTGGCGGCCGATCCGGGCGTCATCCGCAAGACCGGCCAGGTGCTGCGGGTGGGCGACCTGGCGCGGGAGTACGGCTTCACCGACGTGGACGGCCGCCAGGTGGAGGCCTTCGAGCTCGACGCGGTGCCGGAGGCCTCGGCAGGGTAGGCACGGCGCGGGCTGCCTGGCCGCGCTGGTGTGTGCTGGTGTGTGCTGGTGTGTGCTGGTGCGCGCTAGACCGGCCGCACTTCCATGACGCCGGTCGTGGTCGCGTCGTAGTAGGTCGCAGGATGCCGCGTCGCCAGGTGCAGCAGGATCTTGGGCGCCTGCCACTTGACGGCCCGCCGCAGCAGGATGCCGGCGGCCACCAGCACGGCGCCCAGCACCACATAGCCGCCTACCGCGCAGGCGATGCCGGGCCCGATGAGGGCGATGGCGATCGGTGTCGCGTTGACCCGCTGCGCGACGAAGCGCTGCGCCAGCGCCGGGTTCACGATGACGCGAAAGCGGCCCAGCGGCAGGCCGTCGCGGAACTCCTCGAAGGCGACGTAGGCCGCGGTGGCGCTCTCGGTCTGGGTCATCGGCTCGGTCATCGTTGGGGGCAGGGCCGGAGAGCTTACCTGCATCAGCGGCCCTTCGAGCCCGCCAAGCCGCGCCGCGGCCTCCTTGCGAAGACCGGCGGCGCGAAGTAGCCTCGCCACCCGATGAATGCCGAACCCCCCGTCGTCGCGCTGCTGGCGCCCTTGCACCCGGCGCTGAGCGCGGTGCTGCAGGCCGCCGGCCACCGTGTGGTGGCCGACGCCGCTGCCGACCCCGCCTTGTGGCAGCAGGCCGAGGTGGCCATCACCCGCGGCTCGCTGGCCACCGGCGACGAGATCTTCTCGCGCCTGCCGCGCCTGCACCTGCTCTGCTGCTGGGGCAGCGGCTACGACGGCATCGACCTGGCGGCCGCTGCGCGGCGCGGCATTGCCGTGTGCAACAACCCCGGCGGCAATGCGGCCAGCGTGGCCGACCTGGCCATAGGCTTCGTGATCTCGCTGCTGCGAGGCCTGCCACGGGCGGAGCGCCACCTGCGCGAGGGCCACTGGCAAGACCCTGCCGTGCGGCTGCCGGCGGCCCGCGGGCTCACCGGTGCGCGCCTGGGCATCTTCGGCTACGGCGAAGTGGGCCGGCGCATTGCGGCGCGTGCGCAGGCCCTGGAGATGGACGTGGGCTGCTGCAGCCGCCGCAGCCCGGATGCGCCGGGGATGACCTGCTTCGGGGACCTGGTGTCGCTGGCGTCCTGGGCCGACGTGCTGGTACTCAGCGTGCGGGCCGACGACTCGACCCATCACGCGGTCGATGCCACCGTGCTGGCGGCGCTCGGCCCGCAGGGGCACCTGGTCAACGTGGCGCGGGGATCGGTCGTCGATGAAGCCGCCTTGGGCGAGGCGCTGCGCGGCGGCCTCCTGGCGGGCTTCGCGAGCGACGTCTTCGAGCACGAGCCCGAGGTGCCGGCCGCGGTCCTGGCCTTCCCCAATGCGCTCCTGACGCCCCACATCGGCGGCGCCACGCTGCATGCGCAGGAGCTGACGGCCGAGATACTGCTGTCCAACATCGAGCACTTCCGCGCGACCGGGCAGCCGCGCCATCCGGTGCGCTGAGCGGCCGTTCATTGAACCGGCGCCGCTCGGCGCGGTACCCACCGGCTCCACAAATCAACCGAGGAGCCATTTCATGGACATGTCTTCACTGCGCCACCTGGCGCTGGCCGGCGCGTGCACGCTGGGGCTCGCGGGCCCGGCCGCGGCGGCGGGTGCCAATGCCTACGCCGTGCAAAACCTGGTCTCCGACGGCTCGGTGGCCGCGGCGAACACCGACGCCCACCTCAAGAACAGCTGGGGCGTGGCGTTCAACCCCTTCGGTTTTGTCTGGCTGACGAACAACCACGACGGCACGTCGACGCTCTATGACGGCAACGGCGTGCCGCAAAGCCTGGTGGTGAGCGTGCCGGCGGCCGACGGCGTCAGCATGGGGTCGCCGACCGGCATCGTCTACAACGGCTCGGCCGACTTCATCGTCAGCAACGGCAGCTTGAGCGGCTCCAGCCGCTTCATCTTCGCGAGCGAAGACGGCATGATCTCCGGCTGGGCGCCCACCGTCGATGGCACCCATGCGCTGCGGGCCGTCGTCACCCCGGGCGCGATCTACAAGGGCATCGCGATCGCCGGCAACGGCGCCGGCAACCTGCTCTACGCGACCGACTTCCACAACGCGCGCATCGATGTCTTCGACCGCGCCTTCGCGCCGGTGGCCACCGCCGGCCGGTTCACCGACCCGGCCCTGCCGCCGCGCTTCGCGCCGTTCGGCATCCAGAACATCAACGGCAACCTGTACGTCACCTACGCCAAGCGGGACGCCGAGGGCGAAGACGACGTGACCGGCAAGGGCCTGGGCTTCGTCAATGTCTTCGACGCCGATGGCCGCCTGCTGCGCCGCGTGGCCGCCGTGAAGGGCCTCAATGCGCCCTGGGGCATCGCGCTGGCGCCGGCCAACTTCGGGGCCTTCAGCAACCGCCTGCTGATCGCCAACTTCGGCGACGGCACGATCTCGGCTTTCGACCTGCAGAGCGGCGAGTTCGTCGGGCGGCTGCGCACCGCCGACGGCCGCGCGCTGAAGATCCCCGGCCTGTGGGGCATGCAGTTCGGCAACGGCCTGCTGAGCCAGCCCAGCAACACGCTGTTCTTTGCCGCGGGGCCCAACGACGAGACCGGCGGCGTCTACGGCAGCGTCTCCGTCGACAAGTAGCCGCAAAGCCCGGCCCTGGCCGCTCAGAACGTGTAGGAAGCCGACAGCAGCAGCGTGGAGCGGCGGTACTCGTAGGGCGCGGGGAAGGGCCCCTCGCGCCCGCTCAGCAGCCACGCCAGCTGCAGGCCGGTGGCCGCTTCGACCTGCAGCGCCACGCCGAGGCGGGCGTCGAGGCGGCGGGCGGCGCCGCCGCCCAGCTGCTGCAGCGCGCCGAGGTGGCCCACCAGCCGCCATTCGGGCGCCAGCGGCCAGCCCCGGTCGAACTCCGCGTACAAGGTGCGCTGCCCCCAGCCGAAGTAGTTCGGCGCGACGTAGAGCCGCAGGCTCCAGTCCTCGCCCAGCAGCGCGGCGAAGGCCTCGCCGTAGTCATAGGGCGAGCGGCCGACGGTGCGGCTGAGGGTGCCGCCGGCTTCCCAGCGCAAGCCCGCGCCGGCGCTGCCGGTGATGCCGGCGTAGGCCTGGACGCCGGCATACCGGTCACCGCGCTCGACCTCTATGCCCGTCAGCATCAGCCCGCCGTAGGCGCCGCTGGCATGGTCGTAGGACAGCGACAGCCGCAGGTTGGGCCGCTCGCCGCTCAGCGAGATGCCGCGAAAACGATAGTCCGACTCGGCGACGATGCTGCCGCCGACCTGGGCCGGCGCCGCCGCCGGCAGCAGCAAGCACGCCACGAGAGCGGCGCCGCGCAGCGCCGCGATCACCCGGGGCCGCACCTCAGGGGCGCGCCACGGTGAGCAGGTCGGCGGGCATGGCGCAGGCGCACTGGCGGGTGCCGACGCGGCGCAGCAAGGTCGCGCAGGCGTCGATGCCGCCGCTGGCGTCGCGCTGCAGCACAGGCGCAGCGCCCGCACCGAGCTCGCGCAAGAGAGCGAAGAGGCCCGTGACATGGGCCGCAGCATAGGAGCCCCCGGAGGCCATCTCCCAGCGCGCCCCCGGTGCCGGCACGGGTACGTCGCGGCCGGGCGCCGTGAGCGCGTGCGGCGCCGGCGCGTCGGCCACTGCGACCACGCCGGGGTGCGACGCCGGGAAACCGCCGTCCGGCAGCGCGCGGTCGAAGGCGGCCACCACGGCGATGCCTTGCTGGATCGCGAGATCCAGCAGCAGCCCGAGCAGCCGGTCCGGCGGCCCGCTCAGGCTGAGGTTGATGACCGCCGCCTGGTGGCCCAGTGCGGCGAGCAGGGCCTTGGCGAGGGCGAGGCTGGTGCACAGGCTGGCGCTGTCGCGCTCCTGCCAGCAGGCGCGCAGCGCGAGCAACTGCACCCGGGGCGCCACGCCGGCGGTGCCGAGCCGGTTGTCGGCCAGCGCCGCGACGATGCCGGCCACGGCGGTGCCGTGCCGCTCGGGCGCGCTGGCCCGGCCCTCGACGAAGTTGTCGGCCAGCGCCACCTGGCCGAGCAGGTCGGGGTGCGTGGCATCGACGCCGCTGTCTATCACCGCCACCCTGACGCCCCGGCCGGTGGCCAGCTCGTGCAGGTCGGCCAGGCGCCAGGCCGACGCCGCCGGCTGCGTGGGGTAGAGCGGGTCGTTGTGCGAGGCGGCCTGGCTGCGGTAGAGGTTCATGGGCTGCGCCCAGGCCACGCGGGGATCGCGCGCGAGCACCTCGGCCATGGCGCCGGTCTCGCCCGGCGCGGGCACGGCCAGCACAAAACAATCGACGCTGAGTGCCGCCATCGGCCAACTGGTGACGAGCACCAGGCCGTGCCGGCGCGCCAGCTCGCTGGCGATGGCCCGCCGCGCGGCGCTGCCGACCTCGCCGCCGTAGCCGCCCGCGTACTGGCCGTCGGGCCGGAAGTGGGGCGGCGGCAGTTGCAGCATCACCAGCACCTGCCGCTGCGGGTCGTCGCTGTCGCCTGCCCAGGCTGCGTTGCCGCACAGCAGGCAGGCCAGCAGGGCCAGCAGGCGTGTCATCGCGCGTGGCCTCATGGCGCGGGCTCGGCGTCCAGCGACTCGGCGAGGCTCACGCCGGGCATCTGGCGCAGCCGCGCCAGCGCCTGCGCGTCGGCCACCGGCAGGGCCAGCAGATAGGTCTGCGTCGCGGTCGGGCCGCCGACCAGGCGGGCGCCGCTGGCCCGCAGCGCGCCGCTGATCTGCATCTCGGTGGCCTCGGCGCGAAACTTCACCACCGCATTCGCCGGCGGCCCCGCGCCGCCCAGCCCGCGGTAGCGCGCGCCGTCCAGCGGCACGAACGGCAGCACCACGGCGAACACGCCGGCGAGGGCGAGCACGCTGC
>DATHWJ010000053.1:0-10062 GCA_035460745.1 Ideonella sp.
TCCTCCGGGTGGGGCAGCGGCTTGACGACCTCTTCGGCCCAGGCGGCTTCGTGGCGGGTGAGCTTGAGGAAGCGGTCGCGCATGGTGCGGGCCACCCAGGCCAGGCCGCGCGGGTTGTCGGTGTCCTGCACCAGCAGGTGCAGCAGCGGCGGCACCTCGCGGCGGGCCTGGAACTTGGCGCGGTAGGTGTTGGTGGACTCGAACAGGCCGAGTATCAGGTTGAAGCCGTCGTCGCGGCGCTGCAGGCCGTGCTGGAAGCAGGTGGCCAGCGCGTTGGAGAGAAAGTCCAGCCGCTCGATCTGCCGGCCCACGCTGAGCAGCCGCCAGCCGTCGTCGCGCATCATGCGGTCGGTCTGCGCGCCGGTGATGGCGGCCAGGTCGGTGGTGACGTGGCCCAGCGCCGCCAGCACGTCGCTCAGCGGCTCGGCGACGCCGCTGGCCTCGGCCTTGGCCAGGTGCTCCTGGAAGCGCGTGCCGACCTGGTTGATCAGCTTCCAGTGCTCCAGCGAGAGGCGCTCGCGCAGGGCCTCGGCGCAGTCGCGCAGCGCGTCGAGGTTGTAGGCCACGCTGTGGCCCTTGGGGTCGCCCAGCGCGTGCATCAGCGAGCGCTCGAAGACCCGCAGCGATTGCACCGGCGAGGGCACGCCCCGGCCCACCAGGCCATGGCGCCAGGCCAGCGCGTTCAGCACCTCCAGCACCGGCAGCGAGGCCCCTTGCAGCACCGAGCTGGTGAGCGACTCCAGCGTCAGCCGGGCCAGGCGCGAGGTGTTCTCGGCGCGCTCGGTGTAGCGGCCCAGCCAGAAGAGATTCTCGGCCGAGCGGCTGGTGACGCTGCGGTGCCAGCGTGCCAGGTCGGCCACGCCCAGCGGCTTGGGCAGCAGCGAGGTGGGGTCGACCGTGCCGTCGGTCAGCACCCAGGTGTCGGCACTGGCGCTGCCGCGCTGCATCGACATGCCGGGGTCGGGGTCGTGCACGGTTTCGCGCCGGGTCGCGACGCGTGTCAGCCCGCCAGGCAAGACCTGCCAGCCGCCCGCGCCGTCGGCGATCGCGAAGACGCGCAACTCGGCGCTGCGCGGCTCCAGCGCGCCGCCCTGCCAGACCGGCAGCTCGGACTGGCGCATGCGCGCCTGCAGCGTGTGGGCCGCGGGGTCGGCCTCGATGCGGGCGACCAGCGCCGCGCGGGCCTGCGGCGAGAGCGCGGCGACCACGGTCGGCGTGAAACCGCTGGTGGTGGGGCTGCTCGGGAAGGTGGGGGCCACGACGAAGTCGTCCAGCCGCGAGCGGTGGGTGCGCCAGACCGAGGCCTCGCCGCACCACCAGTGGGTGCTGCCCGGCAGCAGCAGCGGCTCGCCCAGCAAGGCTTCGGCGACGCCGGGCCAGAACGCCGCCAGGCCGGGGCTCTCCAGCCAGCCGGCGCCGGGCGCGTTGGCCACCACCACCTCGCCGGCGCGCAGCGCCTGCAGCAGCCCGGCCACGCCCAGCTGCGACTCGGGCTTGAGCTCCAGCGGGTCGAGGTATTCGTCATCGACCCGGCGCAGCAGCACGTGCACCCGCTCCAGGCCGTGCAGGGTCTTGAGGTAGAGCTTGTTGGCGCGCACCGTGAGGTCCCCGCCCTCCACCAGCGTGATGCCGAGGTAGCGCGCGAGGAAGACCTGCTCGAAGTAGGTCTCGTTGGCCGGCCCCGGGGTCAGCAGCACCACCCGCGAGCGCTCGCCGGCGGGGCTGAGCTGCAGCAGGCCTTGCAGCAGCACCTGGAAGCTCGCGGCCAGCCGCTGCACGCGCAGGTCGCGGAAGGCCTCGGGGAACTGCTGGCCGATGATCAGCCGGTTTTCCAGCAGATAACCCAGGCCGGAGGGCGCCTGGGTGCGCTGGCCCATCACCCACCACAGGCCGTCGGAGCCGCGCGCGAGGTCGAAGGCGGCGATGTGCAGGTGCACGCCGCCCGGCGGCACGCAGTTGTGCAGCGGGCGCAGGTACTGCGGGTGGGCCAGCACCAGCGAGGGCGGCAGCAGGCCTTCGTCGAGCAGGCGGCGCTGGCCGTAGACGTCGGCCAGCGTGGCGTTGAGCAGCCGGGCCCGCTGCGCGATGCCGCGCTCGATCTGGGCCCACTCGCCCGCGCCCACCAGCATGGGCAGCAGCTCCAGCGGCCAGACCCGGGCGGCCTGATTGCCCTCGGCGTAGATGTTGTAGGTAGCGCCGTCGTCCTGCACCCGGCGGGCGACGCGGGCGGCGCGCTCGGCCAGGTCTTGCCAGACCGGCGTGCCGTTGGCGTCGAAGAAGTTGCGCCACAGCGCCGCCATCTCGCCGCGCGGGGCCGCGGCGTCGGTCAGGCGGCCGTAGAGCTCGTTGTAGTGGCCGTCGGTGCCGCGCTGGGCCGAGGCCCCCGCGAGCAGCGATGCGGCGGGCAGGTCCTCGGCCTTGTCGCCGAACGGCAGGCTGGATTGCCGGGAGTTGCTGGGCATCCAGCGATCATGCCTCGGGCCGGGTGCATCGGGCATTGGTGGCGGCCCGTTCGGCACGGGGATCCTTCAGATTGTTGATCTTGCGATTGTCACCGCCCCACGCGGCGCAGGTCGAGCGTGAACGGGAACTCCAGGCTGCGCTGCGCCGGCTCGATGCGCATGCTGCCCGGCGTGTGCCCCATCGCGACGAAGCGGGTCAGGCGCCGGCTCTGCGCCTCGTAGGCATTGATCGGGAAGGTCTCGTAGCTCAGCCCGCCCGGGTGGGCCACATGGTACTGGCAGCCGCCCAGCGAGCGCTGCATCCAGGTATCGACCAGATCGACGGTGAGCGGCGCGTGGGTGCCTATGCTGGGGTGCAGCGCCGAAGGCGGGCTCCAGGCCTTGTAGCGCACGCCCGAGACGAACTCGCCGACGCGGCCGGTGGGCTGCAGCGGCAGGGTAACGCCGTTGACGGTGACCCGGTGGCGCGGATCGACCAGGCCGGTGACGCGGATCTCCAGCCGCTCCAGCGACGAATCGACGTAGCGCACCGTGGTGCCCGCGGCGCCCTCTTCGCCCATCACGTGCCAGGGCTCGAGCGCGGAGCGCAGGGTCATCTGCACGCCGCGCGCGGTGATCTCGCCGATCTTGGGGAAGCGGAACTCGAAGTGCGGCGCAAACCATTGGGCGTCGAAGGCGTAGCCGGCGAGCTGCATGTCCTCCATCACGTCGTCGTAGTCCATCTGGACGAAGGTGGGCAGCAGGAAGCGGTCGTGCAGCTCGGTGCCCCAGCGCACCAGCGGCGCGCGGTAGGGCGTCTTCCAGAAGCGCGAGACCAGCGCACGCAGCAGCAACTGCTGCACCACGCTCATGCGGGCGTGCGGCGGCATCTCGAAGGCGCGCAGCTCCAGCAGGCCCAGCCGGCCGGTGGAGGAGTCCGGCGAGTAGAGCTTGTCGATGCAGAACTCGCTGCGGTGGGTGTTGCCGGTGACATCGACCAGCACGTTGCGCAAGGTGCGATCGACCAGCCACGGCGGCATGTCGGTGCCGTAGATGTGCTTGTTGCGCTCGATCTCGCCGAGCGCGATCTCCAGCTCGCGCAGCTGGTCGTTGCGGGCCTCGTCGACCCGCGGCGCCTGGCTGGTCGGGCCGATGAACATGCCGCTGAACAGATAGCTCAAGGACGGATGGTTGTGCCAATAGGCCAGCAGGCTGCCGAGCACGTCGGGCCGGCGCAGGAAGGGCGAATCGGCCGGCGTGGCGCCGCCCAGCACGAAGTGGTTGCCGCCGCCGGTACCGGTGTGGCGGCCGTCGACCATGAACTTCTCGGTCGACAGGCGCGACTTCCAGGCCGCGTCGTAGAGGAACTCGGTGTTCTGCACCAGCTCCTGCCAGCTGTGCGCCGGGTGGATGTTGACCTCGATGACGCCCGGGTCGGGCGTGACCTGCAGCAGCTTGAGGCGCGGGTCGCGCGGCGGCGGGTAGCCCTCGAGCACGATCTTCATGCCCAGCTCGGTGGCCGTGGCCTCGACCGCGGCCAGCAGCTCGAGGTAGTCCTCCAGGTACTGCAGCGGCGGCATGAAGACGTAGAGCACGCTGCTCGCGGTGCCGGTGCGCTCGGCCTTGGGGCCGTTGGCGCGGCGCGGGTCGCGCGCCTCGACGCACAGCGCCGAGCGGCTCAGCCAGGAGGCCGACTCGTGCGGCGCGGGCCGGCGGTTCGCGAGAGCCAGCGCCGTCAGCGCCGAGCTGGACGTGACGGCGGGGCCGGTGCCGCCCGCGGCTGCAGCCGTGGCTGGCGCCGCGCCGCCCGCCCCCGGCACGAAGACCGGCAGCGGTTTGCTCTGGTCCGGGCCGCCCGGGGCCGCCGCGTCCGAAGCCACGCCCTCACCGGCTTCGGGCCAGCCGCCGGCCAGGCCGACCATGCCGCCCTCGGCCACCGTGCCGGCCACGCCGCCGTACTGCGAGCGCAATTGCGCCGCCGTGGGCAGCACCTCGCGCGGCGCAAACGGGTCGTGCTCGATGTGGTACGGGAAATCGGACTTGGAAACCCAGGGCAGCGAGTCCAGCGGCAGCCGGTAGCCCATGGGCGAATCGCCGGGCACCAGGTACATGCGCTCGTCGCGGAAGAACCAGGCCCCGGTGATCCAGCGGCCGATGGCGAGGTTGGGGCCGCTGTACTCGCGCTTGAGCGGCAGCACGTAGCCGATGTCCTTCTCCAGCCCCTGGTCGAAGACACGGCGCAGCCGGATGCGCTCCTGCTCGTCATCGAGCCGCGAGTCGAAGGGATCGACGTTGACCGGCAGGCGGCGCTCGCGCCACAGGTAGTACCAGGTGTCTTCGTAGCCCGGCTGCACGTACTTGTCGGGCAGGCCCAGCTTGGCGGTCAGCGTGGTGATGAAGCGCTTGGCGTCGGCGCTGGTGTAGCTGTGCGGGTCGCGCTCGTCGGCGAACAGGCTGGGGTCGCTCCAGCAGGGCTGGCCGTCGGCCCGCCAGCACAGCGACAAGGCCCAGCGCGGCAGTTGCTCGCCCGGATACCACTTGCCCTGGCCGAAGTGCAGGAAACCGCCGGCACCGTACTCGGTGCGAAGGCGGTGCATCAGGTCTTGCGCGAAGATGCGCTTGGTCGGGCCCAGGGCGTCGGTGTTCCACTCGGCCCCGTCGCGGTCGTCCACCGAGACGAAGGTGGGCTCGCCGCCCATGGTCAGGCGCACGTCGCCGGCCACCAGCTCGGTATCGACCTGCTGGCCCAGCGCGACCACGTCGGCCCATTGCGCTTCGGTGTAGGGCTTGGTGACGCGCGGCGACTCGAAGAGGCGGCTGACCGACATCTCGTGGCTGAACTCGACCTCGCTCTCGTCCACCGCGCCGCTGACCGGCGCCGCGCTGGAGGGCTGGGGTGTGCAGGCCAGCGGGATGTGGCCTTCGCCGGCCATCAGGCCCGAGGTCGGGTCCAGGCCGACCCAGCCTGCGCCCGGCAGGAAGACCTCGCACCAGGCGTGCAGGTCGGTGAAGTCGACCTCGGTGCCGCTGGGGCCGTCCAGCGCCTTCACATCCGGCGCGAGCTGTATCAGGTAGCCCGAGACGAAGCGCGCGGCCAGGCCCATGTGGCGCAGGGTCTGCACCAGCAGCCAGCCGGTGTCGCGGCAGGAGCCCGATGCGTTGAGCAGCGTCTCCTCCGGCGTCTGCACACCGGGCTCCATGCGTATCAGGTAGCGGATCTGGTTCTGCAGGCGCTGGTTCAGGCCGACCAGGAAGTCGATGGTGCGCACCTCGGTGCGGTCGATCGACGCGATGAATTCGGCAAAGGCCGGGGTCGGCTTCTCGGCGACCAGGTAAGGAGCGAGCTCTTCGGCGGCGGCCGTCTCGTAGACGAAGGGGTAGGTCTCGGCCTCGGGCTCGAGGAAGAAGTCGAAGGGGTTGTAGACCGACATCTCGGCCACCAGGTCGACGGTGACCTTGAACTCGCTGGCCGGCTTGGGGAAGACCAGCCGCGCCAGGTAATTGGCGAAGGGGTCCTGCTGCCAGTTGAGGAAGTGCTCGGCCGGCTCGATCTTCAGCGAGTAGGACAGGATGGGCGTGCGGCAATGCGGGGCCGGACGCAGGCGCACCAGTTGAGGGCCCAGGTTGACGAGGCGGTCGTAGCGGTAATGCGTGACGTGCTTGAGCGCGACGTGGATGGACAAGGGACTTCCTTCGCGTCTGTGGGGACGTGTGTGGGTGTTGTTGTTTTGGAGCCGGGCGCGGCCGTCAGGCGGCGGCGACCAGGAAGTCGCGGCTGATGCCGACGCCGAGGTCGCCGATGCGGTCGAGGAACTGGGTCAGGTAGGCATGCAGGCCGGTCGAGAGGATCTCGTCGATGCGGCTGTATTCCAGGTCGGAGCGCAGGCGGCCGGCGCGGCGCAGCGTCTCGGCCGATTGTTCGTTGGCCACCAGCTTCAGGTTCAGCACCACCTCGTTGACGCAGGCGGCGAGCGAGCGCGGCATGTCCGGGCGCACGATCAGCAGCTCGGCGACCTTCTCGGGCTGGATCACGTTGCGGTAGACCTTGCGGTAGATCTCGAAGCCCGAGACCGAGCGCAGGATGGCCGACCAGTGGTAGAAGTCGTACTCGCTGTCGCGCTCGTCGGCCGCGCCGTAGAAGTCGCTCTCGACGGCGTGGAACTTCACGTCCAGCAGCCGCGCGGTGTTGTCGGCCCGCTCCAGGAAGGAGCCGATGCGCAGGAAGTGGAAGGCCTCGTCCTGCAGCATGGTGCCCACGGTGACGCCGCGCGAGAGGTGCGAGCGGAACTTGACCCACTCGAAGACGCCGGCCGGGTCGCGCTCCAGCATGCCGTCGGCCAGCACACGGTTGAACTCCAGCCAGGTCTGGTTGGTGGTCTCCCAGGCCTCGGTCGTCAGCGAGCCGCGCACGGCCCGGGCGTTTTCGCGCGCGGCGCGGAAGCAGCTCAGAATGGACGAGGGATTGCGCTCGTCGCGCACCATGAAGTGCTTGACCTGCTTGGGCGAGATCTCGCCGTAACGCTGGTTGTAGTCGTGCGTCAGCTCGGAGATGCTGAGCAGGCCGCGCCAGCCCTGCTCGGCGACGGCGGCGGATTGCGGCAGCAGCGAGGTCTGGTAGTTGACGTCCAGCATCCGGGCCGTGTTCTCGGCCCGCTCCATGTAGCGTGCCATCCAGAAGAGGTGATCTGCAGTTCTCGAAAGCATATTCAGTTCTCCATGGCGCCCAAGCACCACTCTCGTCGCATGAACCAGTCGAACCCAAGCAGCTGCCGCGGATCCGGCTCTGCCGGGCCGCTGGCTGCGCCCCCTTGAGGGGGAGCGCCGCAGGCGCTTCGGGGGTGGTCCATCAATCCTCCAGCACCCAGGTGTCCTTGGTACCGCCGCCCTGGCTGCTGTTGACCACCAGCGAACCATCCTTGAGGGCCACGCGGGTCAGGCCGCCCGGCACCATCTGCACTTCCTTGCCCGAGAGCACGAACGGCCGCAGGTCGATGTGGCGCGGCGCGATGCCGGACTCGACGAAGGTCGGGCAGGTCGACAGGCTCAGCGTGGGCTGCGCGATGTAGTTGCTCGGGTTGGCGACCAGGTGGGCACGGAAGTCCTCGACCTCCTGCCTGGTGGCCGCCGGGCCGACCAGCATGCCGTAGCCGCCGGCGCCGTGCACCTCCTTGACGACCAGCTCCGAGAGGTGGTCGAGCACGTACTGGAGGTCGTCCTTGTCGCGGCAGAGATGGGTCGGCACGTTGTTCAGGATGGGCTTCTCGCCGAGATAGAACTCGACCATCTTGGGCACGTAGGGGTAGATGGACTTGTCGTCGGCGATGCCCGTGCCGATCGCGTTCGAGAGCGTCACGTTGCCGGCCTTGTAGGCCTCGACCAGGCCGGCGCAGCCCAGCGTGGAGTCGGGGCGGAAGACCTGCGGATCCAGAAAGTCGTCGTCCAGCCGGCGGTAGATCACGTCGACCCGCTTGGGCCCCTGCGTGGTGCGCATGAAGACGAACTTGTCCTTGACGAACAAGTCCTGGCCCTCGACCAGCTCGACCCCCATCTGCTGCGCCAGGAAGGCGTGCTCGAAGTAGGCCGAGTTGTACATGCCGGGGGTGAGCACCACCACGGTGGGCTCGTTGACGCCGCTGGGCGCGACGCTGCGCAGGGTCTCGAGCAGCAGGTCGGGGTAGTGGGCGACCGGCGCCACGCGGTGGTTGGAGAACAGGTCGTGGAACAACCGCATCATCATCTTGCGGTTTTCCAGCATGTAGCTGACGCCGCTGGGCACCCGCAGGTTGTCCTCCAGCACGTAGTAGCTGCCGCTGCCGTCGGGGTTGGCGGCCCGCACGATGTCGACGCCGGCGATGTGCGAGTAGATGCCGCCCGGCACGTCGACCCCCATCATCTCGGGCCGGAACTGCGCGTTGCGCAGGATCTGCTCCTCGGGCACCAGGCCGGCCTTCAGGATCTCCTGGCCGTGGTAGACGTCGTGGATGAAGCGGTTCAGCGCGGTGACCCGCTGCGCCAGGCCTTTTTCCATCTCGTGCCACTCGTGGGCCGGGATCACGCGCGGGATCAGGTCGAAGGGAATCAGCCGCTCGGTGCCTTCGCCGGCGTCCTTGTCGCCGTAGACCGCGAAGGTGATGCCGACCCGGCGGAAGATCACCTCCGCCTCCTCGCGGCGCGAGCGCATCATGTCCTGCGGCTGCTGGCCCAGCCAGCGGTGGTAGGTCTTGTAGTGCTCGCGGACCTCGGCAGTCAGCGCGCTCAGTGCACCGCCGACGTTCATCTCGTCAAAACTGGGTCTTGTCATTCAGGCTCTCCTGCGTCAGTCACTCTAGCAACAACCGCACCACCTCCGGGCGGCATCGCCTGCAGCCGCCAGTGCCAGTATCTGCGACGCACGTCGCGGGTGCACGACGCACCCGCTGCGGTCCAGAGCCAGGCCCCGCAGCGGTCGGTGCGCACCACCGGCACTCCCGCACCAGCATACCCAGCCAGCACGCTGGCGTGCGGGTGGCCAAAGCGGTTGCGGTAGCCGAGTTGCATCACCGCAACACGCGGCTGCACGGCGGCCAGGAAGGCTTCGCTGGACGAGGTTTGGCTGCCGTGATGTGGTACGAGCAGCACCTCGCTGCGCAGCGCCGGGCCCAGGCGCGCGACCAGGGCCTGCTCCTGCCCCGCCTCGATGTCGCCGGTCAGCAGCGCGGAGTGGCCGTCGGCGCCCTGCACCCGCAGCACGCAGCTGAGCGTGTTCGGGCGGGCGCCTGCCGGGTAGGGCTCGGGGCCTGGGTGCAGCACCTCGAAGCGCACGCCGTCCCACACCCACGCCTGCCCGGCGTGGCAGGGGATCTGCGGCAGCGGCCGGGCGAGCAGCGGGTGGCCAGCCTCCAGCGAGCTGCGCAGCCGCGCCACCGGCAACTTGTCCAGCAGCGCCGCGGCGCCGCCCACGTGGTCCAGGTCGCGGTGGCTCAGCACCAGCTCGTCGATGCGCCGCTCGCCGCGGGCCTGCAGCAGCGGCAGCAGCACCTGCCGGCCGGCATCGCTGTCGCGCGAAAACCTAGCGCCGCTGTCGTGCACCAGCAGGTGCTCCCGCGTGCGCACCAGCACCGCGCTGCCCTGGCCGACGTCCGCCGCCACCAGCTCGAAGCGCCCCTCGGCCGGCCGCGCCACCGCCGGCGCCAGCAGCGGCAACAGCAGGGGCAGGCCCAGCGCACGCAGCCGCCACGGCAGCGGCAAGACCAGCAGCGCGCCGCCCAGCAAGGCCGCCGCGCCCGCCCAGCCCGACGCCGCGGGCACGGTCCACACGGCCAGCGGCCAGCCGCTGAGCCAGCCCAGCCAGCCCAGCAGCGGCTGCAGCGCCCAGTCCGCCACCGCCCACAGCGGCGCCCACAACAAACCCAGCAGCGCCAGCGGCGTGATCACCAGCGTGATCACCGGCACGGCAACCAGGTTGGCCAGCAGGCCGACCAGCGACAGTTGCTGAAAGAACAGCAGCGAGAGCGGCGCCAGCCCCAGCGTGGCCACCCACTGCGAGCGCAGGCCCGCCCGCACGGCCACCCAGGCGCGCCGCCAGCGCGGCGCCGGCTGCGGCGCGGCTGCGGCGCCGGGCTCGGCACCGGCCCGCCGGGCG
>DATHWJ010000054.1:0-39107 GCA_035460745.1 Ideonella sp.
CCCGCGGGTGCGCAGCGACAAGGCGCCCACCAGCAAGGCATAGAGCGCTGCCGCCGCCACGCACGCCGGCAGCAGCCACCACAGCGCCGCTTCGCCGCTCTGCGGCGAGAGCAGTACCGCGGCGTAAGCCCCGATGCCGAAGAAAGCAGCCTGGCCGAAACACACGAGGCCGGTGCTGCCGACCAGCAGTTCCAGGCTCAGCGCCAGCACCGCAAAGATCATGGTCTTGGTGACCAGGTCGATGCCGAAGCCGCCCACGAACAGCGGCAGCAGGGCCAGCAGCCCGAAGGCGCCGGCCATGAAGAGGGAAGCAGAACGGTTCATCAGCTCACCCTGCCCGGAACAGGCCATTGGGTTTCCACAGCAGTATCAGCGCCATCAAGACGTAGATCAGCACCCCGGCGGCCTGCGGCAGCAACACCTTGCCGAAGGTGTCGACGACGCCGATCAGCAGCGAGGCCAGCAGCGCGCCGCGGATGGAGCCGATGCCGCCGATCACCACCACCACGAAGCAGACGATCAGCACCGAGTTGCCCATGCCGGGGTACACCGACGAGACCGGCGCCGCCACCATGCCGGCCAGCACCGCCAGCGCCACGCCCGCCGCAAACACCACGCGGAACAGGAACTTGATGTCGATGCCCAGCGACTGCACCATCTCGCGGTTGCTGCTGCCGGCGCGGATCATCATGCCCAGCCGCGTGCGCGTGAACACCAGGTACATGCCCAGCCCGAGCAGCAGGCACACGCCGGAGACGAAGAGGCGATAGACCGGGTAGGTCATGGTCTCGCCCAGCGCCACCGTGCCGGCCAGCAGCGGCGGCATCGCCACGCCGTGCACGTCGTCGCCGACGAGCAGGCTGCGCAGTTCCTCGAAGACCAGGATCAGCCCGTAGGTCATCAGCACCTGCTGCAGGTGCTCGCGCTCGTAGAGGAAGCTGAAGAAGGCCCACTCCAGCACGTAGCCCAGCAGCACCGCCAGCACCACGCCCGCGAACAGCGTCGAGAAGAAGCCGCCGCCGAAGCTCGCGGCCACCACCGGCGCCAGCGCAAAGGCCATGTAGGCGCCGATCATGTAGAAGCTGCCGTGGGCGAGGTTGATCACGCCCATGATGCCGAAGATCAGCGTGAGCCCGGCGGCCACCAGAAAGAGCAGCAAGCCGTACTGAACGGCGTTCAGGCACTGAATGAGGAATGTCGCAAGATCCATAGACCGTTTCGGTGAGACGTCAGCCAAGCGGCCTGCGCGGATCCGGCTCGGCCGGGCCGCTGGTGGCGCCCCCTGGGGGAGGCGCCGAGGGCGCCTTGGGTGGTGTGATCAGAGCTTGCAGCCGCGACCGGGGTCGGCCAGGGCCTTGCTGGCCACGCCGATCAGTTTGTTCTCCTTGCCCACCACCTGGCGCAGGTAGATGTCCTGCACCGGGTTGTGCGACTTGGAGATCGTGAAGGGGCCGCGCGGGCTGTCGATGCGCGCTTTCACCAGGGCCGCGGAGAACTCGGCCTTCTTGCTCAGGTCGCCCTTCACCGCGGCCAGGCCCACGCCCAGCATCTGCGCAGCGTCGTAGCCCTGCACGGCGTAGACGTCGGGCTGCAGCTTGTAGCCCTTGGCATAGGCCAGCCGGAAGCTGGCATCGCGCGGCAGCGTCAGGCCGTCGGCGTAGTGCAGTGTGGTCAGCAGGCCGTCGGCATCGCCGCCCTGGGCCTCCAGCGTGCCGTCGGTGAGAAAGCCGGCGCCGTAGAGCGGGATGTTCTTCTTCAGCCCCGCCGCGGCGTAGTCCTTGACGAACTTGACCGCGCCGCCACCGGCGAAGAAGGTGTACACCGCGTCGGGCTTGGCGGCGGCGATCTCGGTCAGCAGCGCCTGGAACTCGACGTTGGGGAACGGCAGGTTGAGCTCCTTCACCACCTGGCCACCCCCCTTCTCGAAGGCCTCCTTGAAGCCGCGCACCGATTCGTCGCCGGCGGCGTACTTCCAGGTGATGGTGACGACCTTCTTGTGGCCCTTCTTGGCCACCACCTCGCCCATCGCGTAGCCCGGCTGCCAGTTCGAGAACGAGCTGCGGAAGATGTTGTCCGCGCACATCGCGCCGGTCACCGCATCGGCTCCGGCATTGGGCACGATCAGCAGCGTGCCGGTGTCCTTGGCCACCTTGGCCATCGCCATGGCCACGCCGGAGTGCACGGTGCCCACCAGCACATCGACGTTGTCTCGCTTGATCAGCTTGTTGACGTTGTCGGTGGCCTTGGCCGGGTCCGACTCGTCGTCGACCTTGACGAACTCGATCTCACGGCCCGAGAGCTTGCCGCCCTGCTCCGTCACATAGAGCCGGAAGCCGTTCTCGATCGCGGTGCCCAGCGCGGCAAAGGTGCCGGTGGCCGGCAGCATCAAGCCCACCTTGAGCTTGCCTTGTGCGTGGGCCGTGGAGAGCGCCAGCGTGGTGGCCGCGGCGGCCAAGAGCAGGGGGCGAAGGGTGTTCATCGTCTGTCTCCTTGTGAATGTCGGGTCATGAAGTCTTGTGCGGCGGCGATCACGCGCGCAGGCTGGTCCCGGTGGGGCGAGTGGCCACACTGCGGCAGCTCCAGCAACGCCGTGTGCGGCACGCGGCGGGCGATGCCGTGGATCTGCGCCAGCGTGCCGTACTCGTCGTCGAGCCCCTGTATCGCCAGCAAGGGGCAACGGATCTGCACTATCTCCTCGACGATGGACCAGGCGCGGAACGGCGGATGCAGCCAGATGCGGTTCCAGCCCCAGAAGGGCGAGTCCGGGTCGTCGTGGTGGCGCGCCAGGCGCTGCCGCAGGTCGGTGTTCAGATAGGCCTGGCGCGTGCCCTCGATGCTGGCAACCGACAGGTCCTCGACCTCGATGTGCGGTGCCAGCACGATGGCGCCGGCGACCCGCTCGGGGCAAGCCGCCGCATGCAGCAGGCCGATCGAGCCGCCGTCGCTGTGGCCCAGCAGCCAGGGCGGGTGGGCGAAGGTGTCGATGTCCAGCGCTTCGAGCAGCGCCGGCAAGACCTCATGGGCCTGGCGGTGCATGAAGTCCAGCCCCCAGACCTCGTCGGGCGCACGCGGCGTGGAGCGCCCGTAGCCTGGGCGCGAGTAGACCAGGGCGCGGCAGCCGAGCGCATCGCAAAAGCGCTGCGGGAAGTCCCGCCACATCGACACCGAACCCAGGCCTTCGTGCAGGAAGATCACGAGCGGCGCCGCCTTGCGCTCGGGCGCGACGAGCCGGTACTCGAGGCTCACCGGCCGGCCGGCCCAGTCGATCTCGACGAAGCTCGAGTTCACCGGCCGGACTCCGGCGAGTCGAGCGCCGGGCCGCCCCAAGCCGGCTCGCGCCCCCCCGGGGGGCCGTCCGACGTACCCGTCGGGCGAGGGGCTGACATCTCGCGCAGCTTGAAGCGCTGGATCTTGCCGGTGGCGGTCTTGGGCAGCTCGGCGATGAACTCGATCACGCGAGGGTACTTGTAGGCCGCGAGCTTTTCCTTCACGAAGGCCTTCAGCTCCGCCTCCGTGGCTGCCGCACCGGGTTTCAGCACCACGAAGGCCTTGGTCTTGGTCAGGCCCGCCTCGTCCGTCGCGCCGATCACGGCGGCCTCCAGCACCGCCGGGTGCTGCACCAGCGTGGCTTCGACCTCGAAGGGCGAGACGTAGATGCCGCTGACCTTCAGCATGTCGTCGCTGCGGCCGGCGTAGGTGTAGCTGCCGTCGGCATTGCGCACGTACTTGTCGCCGCTCTTGGTCCAGGCGCCCTGGAAGCTGTCGCGGGACTTTTCGCGGTTGCCCCAATACATCAGCGCGGCGCTCGGGCCCTGGATGTAGAGGTCGCCGGTTTCGCCGTCCGCCACCGGCGAGCCGTCGTCGCCGCGCAGCTCCACCGCATAACCTGGCACGGGCCACCCGGTGGTGCCGTAGCGCACCTGGCCCGGCCGGTTGGAGAGGAAGATGTGCAGCATCTCGGTGGAGCCGATGCCATCGACGATCTCGCAGCCGAAGTGGCTGGTGAAGCGGTCGCCGATGTCGGCCGGCAGCGCCTCGCCCGCCGAGGAGCACAGCCTCAATGCCACCTGCCCGCGCCCAGGCAGGTGGGGCGAAGCGAGCATGCCCGCGTACCCCGTGGGTGCGCCGAAGAACACGGTGGGCTGGCGTTCGATCCAGCGCTTGAAGGTGGCATCCGGCGTGGGCCGCTCGGCCATCAGCACCACCGTGGCGCCGACGCTGAGCGGGAAGCTCAAGGCATTGCCCAGGCCGTAGGCGAAGAAGAGCTTGGCGGCGGAAAAGCACACGTCGCTCTCGGCAATCCCCAACAGGCGGGAGCCATAGAGCTCCGCCGTCCAGTAGGGGTTGGCATGGCTGTGCAGGGTGCCCTTGGGGCGGCCCGTGGAACCGGAGGAGTAGAGCCAGAAGCCGGGATCGTCAGGAGCCGTATCGGCAGGCCGCGCCAGCGGCGGCTGCCGCTCCATCGCCGCATCCAGCGCCACGGCCCCTTCGGGCAACCCGGCCGCCGGGCGGGACACCAGGACGGTTGTCAGCTCGTGCGGCGCCTGGTCCATGGCCGCCTGCAGCATGGGCAGCAGCGCCGCCGACACCAGTGCCGCCTGCGCGCGGCTGTGCCGCAGCATGTAGGCGTAGTCGTCTGCCGTCAGCAGCGTGTTGACGGCCACCGGCACGATGCCGGCGTACATCGCGCCGAGAAAGCTCACCGGCCAGTCGTTGCAGTCGTGCATCAACAGCAGCACGCGCTCCTCGCGCCGCACGCCGGCCGCAAGCAAGGCGGCCGCCATGCGGCGGACACGCTCGGCCAACTCGCCGTAGCTCAACGAGCCCTGGTCGTCGATGTAGGCCACCTTGCCGGGGCGGGCGGTGTTGCGCGCCAACAGGTGCTGCGCGAAGTTGAAGCGTTCGCCGGGCGGCTGGGGGACGGAGCTCATCGCAGATCCTCTCAAAGGGTGGCCAGCACCGCCGTGCTGGCCTGCACCGCGCTGCGGCGGTGGTAGAAGTTCAAGGCCCGCAGGCCGCCCAGCTCTTCGCCACCACCGGCCCGGCCCGGCCCGCCGTGCAGAGACTGCGGCATCACATTGCCGTGGCCGGTGTGCAGCGCCGCCACGTCCGGCGATATCACGTGCACACGGCCATGGCTGTCGGCCAGGGCTAGCGCCGTGGCGCCCAACGCGCCCGCATCGCTGCCGTAGAGCGAGCTGACCAGCGAACCCTGGCCGCGCCGCACCAGCGCGAGCGCGTGCTCGCGGCTGCGGTAGGGGATCAGCGTGGCCACCGGGCCGAAGACCTCGGTGTCGTGCACCGCGCCGGCCGCATCGCCGTCGCGCACGCCCAGCAGGCTGGGGCCGACGCAGCAGGCGATCGCCGGGTCGGCATCGACCAGCGCATGGGCCGCACCGTCATGAAGCAGCGTTGCCTGCTCGAGCAGCGTGGCCAGGCCTTGCCGCACGGCCTGCAGCTGCGCACGGTTGACCAGCGAGCCCATGCGCACCGCCTCGTTGCGCGGGTTGCCGACCGTGATCCTGGCCAGCCGCGCGCAGAGCGCCTCGGCCGCCGCGTCATAAACGCCTTCAGGCACAAAGATGCGGCGTATGGCGGTGCACTTCTGCCCCGACTTCACCGACATCTCGCGCACCACCTCCTTGGCCAGCAGCTCGAAGGCCGCGCTGCCGGGCGCCTCGCCGGGCAACAGCAGCGCCGAGTTGATGCTGTCGGCCTCGATGTTGACGCGCACCGAATGCTGCGCCACGGCCGGGTGCGAGCGGATGATGGCGGCCGTCTCGGCCGAACCGGTGAACGAGACCAGGTCGAAAGGCTGCAGCGCATCCATCAGCCCTGCCGAGCTGCCGCACACCACCGACAAGGCCCCGGCCGGCAGCACGCCGGCTTCGACGACGTCGTGCACCATGCGCTGCGTCAGCCAGGCCGTGGCAGTGGCCGGCTTGACGATCACCGGCACGCCGCTGAGCAGCGCCGGCGCGGCCTTCTCCCACAAGCCCCAGCTCGGGAAGTTGAAGGCGTTGATGAGCAGCGCAACGCCGCGTGTCGGCAGCATCACGTGCTGGGACTGGAACAGCGGATCCTTGCCCAGGCGCACGGGCTCACCGTCGAGCAGGCAGCGCCGGTCGCCCAGCGACTCGCCCAGCTTGGCATAGTGGCCCAAGGTGAAGAGACCGCCGTCGATGTCGACCGCGGAGTCGTTCTTCACGGTGCCGCTGTTGGCGGTGGCGATCTCGTCATAGCGGTCGCGGTTGGCGAGCAGAACCTTGGCGATGGCCGAGAGCAAGCCCGCACGCTCGCGGTAGCTCATCGCGCGCAAGGCGCCGCCGCCTTGCGCGCGGGCAAAGGCGAAGGCCGCCGGCAAGTCGATGCCCGCCGCATCGACCCGCACCAGCTCGTCGCCGAGCACCGGGTCGAACAAGGGCACGCCCGGGCCACGGCCCGCCTGCCAGCGGCCACCCAGGTGGTTGAGAAGCAAATCGGTCATGACGCGCAGCCTGTGGCGAAGAGGTGGAGGGGTCAGCGGGTGAACTCGATGCGGCCTTCCGGCAGCAGGTAGAGCACCAGCGCCCTGCCCTGCGACACCGTCGGCCGGTGGGCGCTGCCCGGCGGGCACACCAGCCAGCCCGCCGGCCGGCCGTCGAACAAGGCCTCGCCGTCGATGGGCATCACGAGGTCGATCTCCCCGTTCGGGTGGCTGTGGTGCGGGCCGGCGATGTCCGCCATGTCGACCACGTCGACCGAAAAGCCGTGCAGCTCGGGCGAGGGCTTGAAGATCCGGCCGTACTGGATGCCGCCGCCTTCGCGCTCGCAGAGCCAGCCTTGCGCCACACCGGCTTGGCAAGTCTCCTTGAGCGCCTGGTAGACCTCGCTGCCCGCGCCGAACTCGCGGTTGAGCTTCAAGTCCAGTTGGGCATCGAGGGGCTCGCCGACAATGCGCGCGGTGATGCGGGCGATCTGTTCACGCAGGGAATCGGGTGACATGTCTGGCTACTCGCTTGATCTGTCCGGCTTGCGGTGCAAACAAAGATGAATTATTGTGCTCACATGAACCATAAAGCCGCTCGAACACCATGTCAAGCAATATAGTGCATGCACCAGGGTTTGTACCGGCAGCCGATGACGCGGTGAGCGACGGGCCCGAAGGCGGGGAAAAGAACCCCTTTCTCGCCGCCCTGGGCGACCGCGTCCGCGCGTTGCGCGCCCGGCGCGGCATGACGCGCAAGGCGGTGGCGCTGGCGGCCGAGGTCTCGGAGCGCCACCTGGCCAATCTGGAATACGGCATCGGCAATGCCTCCATCCTGGTGCTGCTGCAGGTGGCCGGGGCGCTGCAGTGCTCGCTGGCCGAGTTGATCGGCGACAAGACCACGTCGTCGCCCGAGTGGCTGCTGATACGCGAGCTGCTGGGCGAGCGCGACGACACCACGCTGCGCCGCGTCAGGGTCGTGATCGGCGAGATGCTGGGCACCGGCGGCGGCAATGCGCAGCACAGCACGCGCGTGGCTCTGGTGGGCCTGCGCGGCGCGGGCAAGTCCACGCTGGGCCAGATGCTGGCCGAGGACCTGGGCTACCCCTTCGTGGAGCTGAGCCGCGAGATCGAGAAATTTGCAGGCTGCAGCGTCGCCGAGATCCAGGCGCTGTACGGCGTGAACGCCTATCGGCGCTACGAGCGGCGCGCGCTGGAAGAAGCGATCCAGATCCACACCGAGGCCGTGATCGCGACCCCGGGCGGCCTGGTGTCCGACGCGGCCACCTTCAACCAGTTGCTCGCGCACTGCACCACCGTGTGGCTGCAGGCCGACCCGGAAGACCACATGAAGCGCGTGATCGCCCAAGGCGACATGCGGCCGATGGCGGCGAGCAAGGAGGCGATGGAAGACCTGCGCCACATCCTGGCCGGCCGTGCTGCGTTCTACTCCAAGGCGGACCTGCAGCTGAACACCAGTGCGCAGCCGCTGGCAGAGACCTTCGAGGCGCTCAGGGGCCTGGTGCACCAGGCCCTGCAGATCGCTTCGTGAGGAGCGCTAATCATGCAGCAAAGTGCCTGTCTCCAGACAGCTTGGCAGGGGCGCTGCCGCCCCGGCCGGCTCAGGGTTCGAGCGCCCAGTCGCCGTTGACGACCTTCATGATCACCCCGGCGTTCGCAAGAAAGCCCCAGTGGTCCGTGGCGCTGAAGTCCAGCGTGCCGTTGGTGGCGGCCAGCGCCGGCGCCGCCTCGACGGCCTCCTTCAAGGCGGCGCGGAACTCGGGCGTGCCCGGCCTGGCCTTCTTCAGCGCCACCGGCACTGCCTGCTCCAGCAGCAGGTAGAGGTCGTAGGCATGGCCCGCCAGCGTGGTGCGGCTGCCGGGGCCGAACTGCTTCTCGTAGGCCTGCACGAACTTCAGCGACACCGCCTTGGACGAATGGCCGTCGGGCAACTGCTCCGCAACGATCAGCGGGCCGGCCGAGACCAGCGCACCCTCCACGCCCTTGCCGCCCACCCGCATCAGGTCGCGCGTGGCAGCAGCGTGGGTCTGGTACACCCTGCCCTTGAAGCCACGCTCGACGAGCGCCAGCTGCGGCATCGCCGCGCCGCTGCCGGAGGCCACCACCAGCACCGCATCCGGGTTGGCCGCCGCGAGCTTCAGCGCCTGCGAGGTCACGCTGGTATCGCTGCGCGCAAAGCGCTCCGTGGCCACCAGCTTGATGCCCTCCTTCTCGAGGCGGGGCATCATCTCCTGCAGCCAGGATTCGCCGTAGGCGTCGCTGTAGCCGATGAAGCCGACCGCCTTGACGCCGCTCTTGCGCATGTGGGCGACCACGGCGTTGGCCATCACGCCGTTGGAAGGCGGCATGCGGAAGGTCCAGCCGTCCTTGCCCGCGGGCAGCGGCGCCGGCGACATGGCGAAGTGCACCGTCTTGCTCTCCGCGGCCACGTCGGCGATGGGAATGGCCACCGGCGTCGCGCCGGAGCCTGCGATCAAGTCCACCTTGTCCTGCGTGACGAAGCGCCGCGCGTTCTGCACGCCCTTGGCGGGGTCGGTCGCGTCGTCGAGGACGATGAGCTGGATGGTCTCGCCGGCCACCGTCCTGGGCCACATCTTGAAGCCGTTCTGCATCGGGATGCCGAGGCCGGACGCGGGCCCGGTGAGCGGCAGCGTCACGCCGATGGTGATGTCGGCGAACGCCGCGCCACAGGCCGCCAGGGCGGCCACGGCGAGAGAGGTCTTGCACAGGTTTATCACGTTGTCTCCTTCTGGGTGGGGGTGCAGGCGCCGCGGCCCGGCGCGCGGCGCCCGGCGCGGCTTGTGGCCGGGGGGCTCACGCGCGAATCACCCGCGGGTGCCAGGGCTCGCGGTACAGCAGCTCCACCTCGGCTGCGCGCCGGTTCAGCACCGCCCGCTGGTTGATGTAGCCCTTGTCGGTGATCTCGCCCGCCTCCACGCTGGGCGGCTCGGTCAACACCAATGCGCGCACCGGGCATTGCGACGAGCCGGCTCCCTGCGCACGCAGCCCGCGCAGCGCCGCAGCGATCCGCGCGGCAGCGGTTTGTGCCCCGGCCGGGGCACACGCCGCGCTCGGGAAGACCAGCGCGCAGACCTCGTGGCGGTCGTGGCCGGCGATCACCACGTCGAGCGCCCAAGGCGCGAAGGCGGACACCAGGCCGAGCCGCAGGCTGCCCACCGACACCCAGGTGCCGCTGGTGAGCTTGAAGTCCTCGGCCACCCGCCCGTCGAACACCACGCCCTTCTCGGGGCAGGCTTCGTCGACGAGAAAGCCGGCATCGCCGATCCGGTAGTAGCCCTCGTCGTCGAAGGCCGCCGCCGTCAGGGCCGGCGCGTCGCGGTAGCCGGGGAATACCGACACCCCGCGCACCCGCAGCTCCTTCTTCTCGCCGTTCGGTACCAGCTTCAGCTCCAGCCCGGGCAGCGGGATGCCGATGCAGCCGGCGCGATCCAGCCGCCAGTGGGCGCTGGTCACCGTGGGCGAGGTCTCGGTCGAGCCCCAGGCCGTGGTGAGCCACAGCGGCTCGCTGCGCACCCGCCCGGCGATCGCTTCGAGACGCTGCCAGGTGACGGCCGGCAGCGCCGCGGCGGCGTAGAAGACGAGGCGCAGCGGCGCCAGGATCTCGCCGGCCAGCGCCTCGTCCCCCTCGAGGAAGGGCAGCAGCATGTCCAGGCCCCGGGGCACGTTGAAGAGCAGGTTGGGCCGCACCTCGCGCAGGTTCTGCACGGTCTTCTCGATGAGGCCGGGCGCCGGCCGCCCCTCGTCCACATACAGGCTGCCGCCGTTGCGCAGCACCAGGTTGAGGTTGTGGTTGCCGCCGAAGGTGTGGCTCCAGGGCAGCCAGTCCAGCACCACCGGTTTCTCCCGGTCCAGGAAGCGCCACACCTGCGCGATCATCTGCTGGTTCGCACACAGCATGCGGTGGGTGTTCACGACCACCTTGGGGTGGCCGGTCGAGCCCGAGGTCAGCAGGTACTTCGCCGGGTCGTCGGCGGCAATGCGGCGGAAGGCCTGCATCACCGCCGGGCCTTCCTGCGCAGCCAGCAAATCGTCGAAGCGCAGCGCGCCCGGCACGGCTTCGGCGGCCTGGCCGAGCACGGTCACGGCGCTCAGCCCGGCGGCCAGCACCGCCGGGCCATAGACCTGCCCGTCGGCCGCGTAGACCAGCGCGGGATCCAGCGTCTGCAGGATGCCCCGCAGCTTTCCGAAGTCCTTGGTGAGGCGGGCGTAGGCGCTCGAGACCGAGCACACCGGCCGCCCGATGTGCATCGCCGCCAGCATCAGCAAGGCGTGGTCGATGCCGTTGTCCGAGAGGATGGCCACCGGCTTGCCGGCCGGCAGATCCAGATCGAGCAGGCCCTGCGCGAGGCGCCCGACCGCAGCACGCAGCTCGCCCCAGCCGAGCCGCCGCCACGCGCCGGTGGCCACCCGCTCGGCCAGCGCCAGGGCGGTGGGGGTCTCGCGCGCCCAACGCTCCAGCCACTCGCCCACGCAGCGCTCATACGGCTCGAGCGGCATGGGCGAGCGCAGCACCACGCTGCCATCGGGGCGCTCGCTGCGCAAGCTGCGCGCTGGCGCCAGCATCCTGGGGTCGTCGAAAAAGCCGGGCATGGTGTCTCCAGAGTCGTTCTTGCGGTATCTCAGCCCACCACCGTGCGCCGCTTGGCGGCGATCAGGTCCAGCAGCAAGCCGTCTCGCGCCGCCTGGAGTTCGCCCACCGTCCGGTCTGCCAGCGCGGCATCGACGCCGGCCACGACCTGGGCCTTGAGCGCCGCCGTCATCCGCGGGCTGCCCAGGTCTTGCCACCAATCGTCGATCGGCCCGCCGAGGTGCTCCAGCAGATGGCCGATGCCGCCCTCGCCGCCGGAGAGGTGCAGGTTCAGGAACGGGCCCATGACCGCCCAGCGCAGGCCCGGCCCATGGGCGATGGCCGTGTCGATGTCCTCGACCGTCGCCACGCCCTGCTCGACCAGATGGAAAGCCTCTCGCCACAAAGCCGCCTGCAGCCGGTTGGCGATGTGGCCCTTGACCTCCTTGCGGCCGTGGATGGGCCGCTTGCCGATGGCGGTGTAGAAGGCCATCGTGCGGGCGATGGTCTCGGCCGAGGTCTGGGCGCCGCCTATCACCTCCACCAGCGGGATGAGGTGCGGCGGATTGAACGGGTGCCCCAGCACGACACGCTCGGGGTGCCGGCACGCCGACTGGATGAGGCTGGGCGGCAGGCCGGACGAGCTCGATGCCAGGATGACCCGGGGAGCCAGGGCCGCATCGAGCCGCTGGAACAGTGCCACCTTGAGGTCTTCGCGCTCCGGGCCGCTCTCCTGCACAAAATCGGCCCCGCGCACCGCGGCCTCCAACTCGGGCTCGAAACGCAGCCGCTCCTTGCTGGCACCGGGCGCCAGCCCCATGCGAACCAGCGAAGGCCAGTGCTGGTCGACAGCACGGCGCAGCCGGTCTTCCGCACCCGGCGCCGGGTCGGTGGCCACCACATCCAGCCCCCGGGACAAGAAGCAGGCGGCCCAGCTGGCACCGATCACGCCGGCGGCCACCACGGCGACCCGCCTTGTCTCGGCCCGGTTCGGTTCGGCATCGTTCATTGACAAGTTCTCCATCGTGGCCTCGGCCCGTCGCTTCAGGTGGCTTCAGGCCGGTGAAAACTCGGGCCGTGCCCATGATCTCGCGCTTCGTCGTCCCACCGGGCACTCCAGCGGGCCGATGGCGCATTGTTCGGCGCCGCCCCCGCGCCACACAGTCATGCAGACGACAATCCAACCCCGGGAAAAACACGAGACGACACGGCCGCCGGCGCCCCGCGCCGCACAGAGGCCCCTGCGATGGCGATGAAATCTTCAAGGCAAGGCGCGGCGATCTCGGTGGCCGAGCTGCTGGCGCGCTCGGCCTGGTTCCCCCAGCTCGACGAACGAGCCCGCGCCCAGGTGGCCTCGGACACGCTGGAGAGGACCATCGCTGCCGGCGACGCGCTGATACGCCATGGCGACACCGCCATCGGCTGGTACGGCGTGCTGGAGGGGGTGCTGAAGTGGTCGGCCACGGCGCGCGATGGCCGCTCGGTGACGCTGGGCGGCCTGACGGTGGGCAGTTGGTTCGGCGAAGGCAGCCTGCTGCACGGCAAGCCCATCCAGGCCGACATCATCGCGCTGCGCCACAGCCGCGTGGCCCTGGTGCCCAAGGAGACCTTCGACTGGCTGTACCGCACGCAGCTGAGCTTTGCCCACTTCCTGCTGCACCAGATCAACGAACGCCTGCACGGGCTGATGGGCGATCTGGCCGCCCACCGGCTGTTCAGCGCCGACGCCCAGGTGGCCCGCGCACTGGTGGGCCTGCTGCACCCCTGGCTGCATCCGGGCGGCGACCGCCACCTGGAGATATCGCAGGAAGAGATCGCCAACCTCGCCGGGCTCTCGCGCCAGCGTTGCAACCAGGCGCTGAGCCGCATGAAGAGCGAAGCGCTGGTACGCATCGACTACGGCGGCATCACCCTGCTCGACCTGGAGCGCCTGGCGCGCATGGCCGTGGAATAGGCGGGCGCCGCGCTCCGTGCCGTCGCAGCCGCCCGCTCAATAGGTTTCCAGGTGGAGCCGGGCTTCGCGTTTCATCGTGGCGCCCAGCTCCTCCCACGCCAGGCCGGCCTCGTTGGCCACGTCGCGCAGCGCCAGCACCACGCCCTCCTCCATGCTCTTGAGCCCGCAGACGTAGACATACGTGTTGGGGTCCTTCAGCAGGACTCCCAAGTCCGGCGCACGGTCGCGCATCAGGTCTTGCACGTAGCGCCTGGGCTGGCCGGGCGCACGGGACAGCGCCAGGTTGATGTCGATGAAGTCCTTGGGCAAGCTCTGCAGCGGGCCGAAGTAAGGGAGCTCCTCCTGCGTGCGGGCGCCGAAAAACAGCATCAGCTTGCCGCCATCGAACTTGCCGCTCTTGCGCAGCCGCCGGCGCCACTCCGTCATCGCACGCATAGGCGCGCTGCCGGTGCCGGTGCAGATCATCACGATGTGGGTCTTCGGGTGGTTCGGCATCAGGAAGGACGTACCGAAGGGGCCTATCACCTGCACCGTGTCGCCCACCTTGAGGTCGCAGACGTAGTTGGAGGCCACGCCGCGCACCGGCCGGCCCTGGTGGTCTTCGGTGACCCGCTTGACCGTCAGCGAGACGTTGTTGTAGCCGGGCCGCTCGCCATTGCGCGGGCTGGCGACCGAATACTGCCGGGCGGTGTGGGGCCGCCCCTTGCCATCGACCCCGGGCGGGACGATGCCCACCGACTGCCCCTCCAGCACCGGGAAGGGCATGCTGCCGAAGTCCAGCACGACATGGTGGGTCTCGTTCGCAAAGCCCGCTTCGGTGCAGTTGAAGTTGCCCACCACCGTGGCGGTGGTCGGCTGCTTGGGGCCGTAGAGGTTGCTGTAGGCGTGCGCTGCCGACCAGGGCGGCAGCGTGGCGCCGAAGGCGGCTGAGTTGAACGCGGCCTCGGCGCCCGCGGCTGCAGGCACTTGCGGCGCCTCCGCGGCGGCCACCGGCGCGGCGCCTGCCACACCCGCCTCCGCCAGTTGCTCGGGCGTCAGCTCGGCGGGCAACTCGTCCCAGCCGAGCTGCTCCTCGATGGAATAGGCCGCCGCCGACGGCACGCTGCGCCAGTTGTCGATCGACCCGGTGGGGCACGGCGAGATGCAGGCCATGCAGCCGTTGCAGACATCGGCCCGCACCACGTAGTTGCGGTCGTCGTGCGTGATCGCATTGACCGGGCAGGTCGCTTCGCAGGTGTTGCAGCGGATGCAGATCTCGGGGTCGATCAGGTGCTGCCGGATGACCGCGGCGCCGGTGGCCATGTCCATGGTGTCCCTCGTTCAGCCGAAACGCACGTACTCGAAATCGACAGGCTGGCGGTTGATGCCCATCACCGGCGGCGCGATCCAGTGGGCGAACTTGCCCGCGTCCACGACGCGCCCCATCAGCGAAGCGACGAAGGCGCGGTCTTCGCTGGTGGGCAGCCACGCGGCCTGCTTCGCGCTCCACTCGGCTTCGCCGACCACGCGCCCCTCGGGCGACAGCTTCAGCCCCGCCAGCGCACCGATCTGGCGGTTGAAGGCCTTGTGCGGCACGCTCAGGCGGGTCGGGATGCCGGCCTTCTCGATGACCTTGTTCCAGCGGTTCACGCCAGCCACCGAGTCCTTGATGAAGTCGTCGCGCAGCACCTCGTTCAGCGCGTTGAGCATGGGCACATCCTTCTCCACCAGCTGGCCGTTCTGCACCTCCAGCACCTGGTAGGTCTGGCCCTTCAGCACATGGTCGTC
Organism: Ideonella sp.; assembly: GCA_035460745.1. Classification (GTDB taxonomy): domain Bacteria; phylum Pseudomonadota; class Gammaproteobacteria; order Burkholderiales; family Burkholderiaceae_C; genus Ideonella. Next base: position 14,797 of record DATHWJ010000054.1, read on the forward strand.
CACCCGCTTGCCTTCTTCGTAGCGGCCCTTCAGGCCCGAGCTGTAGAAGGTGGCGGCGTTGCTGGACTGGTCGGCCCCGAAGAGGTCGATGGTGACGCTGTAATGGAAGTTCAGGTAGCGCTGTATCGTGCCCAGGTCGATGGCGCCGGCCGCGCGCACTTTCTGCGCATCGTCGGTCTTCAGCTCGTTCATCACCTGGCAGGTGCGCTGGATCACGCGCGAGACACCGCTCTCGCCGACGAACATGTGGTGCGCCTCTTCCGTGAGCATGAACTTGGTCGTGCGGGCCAGCGGGTCGAAGGCGCTTTCTGCCAGCGCCGAGAGCTGGAACTTGCCGTCGCGGTCGGTGAAGTAGGTGAACATGAAGAAGGCCAGCCAGTCCGGCGTCTTCTCGTTGAAGGCGCCCAGGATGCGCGGGTTGTTCTGGTCGCCGGAGCTGCGCTCCAGCAGCGCATTGGCCTCTTCGCGGCCGTCGCGGCCGAAGTGCTTTTGCAGCAGGTAGACCATGGCCCAGAGGTGGCGACCCTCTTCGACGTTGATCTGGAAGAGGTTGCGCAGGTCGTACATCGACGGCGCCGTGAGGCCCAGGTGGCGCTGCTGCTCGACCGAGGCGGGCTCGGTGTCGCCCTGGGTGACGATGATGCGGCGCAGGTTGGCGCGGTGCTCGCCGGGCACGTCTGCCCAGGCCTTTTCACCCTTGTGATCGCCGAAGTGGATCTGCCGCTCGGCGTCGCCCGGGTTCAGGAAGATGCCCCAGCGGTAGTCGCGCATCTTCACGTGGCCGAACTGGGCCCAGCCTTGCGGGTCGACGCTGACGGCCGTGCGCAGGTAGACGTCGAAGTTCGTCGAGCCTTCGGGGCCGACGTCGTCCCACCACTGGATGAAATTGGGCTGCCACTGCTCGAGCGCGCGCTGCAGCGTGCGGTCCTCGGCGAGGTTGACGTTGTTGGGGATCTTTTCGCTGTAGTTGATGCTGGACATGCTGGCTCCTGGTACTCGGTGCAGGGGTGGGCCGGTCAAACCCGGTTCAGATCGAACTGGGCCTTGTCGCCCTTGCCGTAGACCTTCAGCGCGCCCTTCTCGCCCACCGCGTTGGGCCGCTGGAAGATCCAGTTCTGCCAGGCCGTGAGCCGGCCGAAGATGCGGGTGGCCATGTTTTCGTGGCCGGCGAAGCGCAGGTTGGCCTCCAGGCCGGTGAGCGCGTCGGGCGACATGCTGGCGCGCTCCTCGATCGCGATGCGGATCTCGTCGGCCCAGTCGATGTCGTCGGGGGCGGCCGTCACCAGGCCCAGCGCCAGGGCCTGGTCGGCGTCCAGCGGTTGGCCGATGGCTTCGCGGGCTGCGGCCAGCGGCGCCGTCTCTTCGTAGAAGCGGCGGGCCAGGCGCGACTGGTCGTTGACCAGCGGCAGCGGCCCGAAGTTCATCTCGCCCAGCGTCAGGCGCGGCGCACGCGCGGCGTCGTCGGGCAGCGCCAGCATGTAGCTGCGGTCGGCGGCGAAGGCCAGCTCGGCCAGCGTGCCGGCGAAGCAGGAGCCCGGCTCGATCTGCGCGAACAGGCTGCGCGAGGAGACATCCAGCCTGGCGAAGCTGCGGCGCAGCGCACCCAGCGTCTCGCGCACGAACCAGTGGTCGGCGTGCGCCAGCAGCAAGGCATCGGTCGCGAGCACCGCGGCTGCGTCGCCCTCGGTCTTCAGTATCCAGGTGCCGATGTCGAGCTCGTTGGTACGCATCGAGAGGATGGCATCGTCGAGCTGCCGGGCCATCGCCAGGGGCCACCAGGCGGCGGCGGCCGCCTCGATGCCGGCGAGGTCGCCAGGCTGCGCGCCGCTGGGCGCCTGGATGGTGAAGGTGGCCGTGCGGCGGACGCGGTCGATCTCGACCCGCAGGTGCTCGTAGCGCAGCGAGTCGGCCGTCTCTTCACGCTCGATGCGGGTCAGCGCCACGCCTTTGGCGGCAGCCGGCCGCAGGCTGCCGGCGGCGAGCGCCTCGGCGCGCTCCTGCACATAGGCACCGAACTGCGCGGGCTTCACCACCGCGTCCACCAGGCGCCAGTCGACGGCACGCTGGCCGCGCACGCCTTCGACGCTGGTGCAGAAGATGTCGGCCAGGTCGTGGCGCACACGCCGCTTGTCGGTCACGCGGGTCAGGCCGCCGGTGCCCGGCAACACGCCCAGCAGCGGCACCTCGGGCAGCGAGACGGCGGAAGAGCGGTCATCGACCAGCACGATCTCGTCGCAGGCCAGCGCCAGCTCGTAGCCGCCGCCAGCGCAGGCACCGTTGACGGCCGCGACGAACTTCAGGCCCGAATGGCGCGAGGAGTCTTCGATGCCATTGCGGGTCTCGTTGGTGAACTTGCAGAAGTTCACCTTCCAGGCATGGCTGGACAGGCCCAGCATGAAGATGTTGGCGCCCGAGCAGAAGATGCGGTCGCGCAGGCTGGTGACGATGACCGTGCGCGCCTCCGGGTGCTCGAAGCGGATGCGGTTCAGCGCGTCGTGCAGCTCGACATCGACGCCGAGGTCGTAGCTGTTCAGCTTGAGCTTGTAGCCGGGGCGGATCCCGCCGTCCTCCGCGATGTCCAGGGCCAGCCTGGCCACGTTGCCTTCGAAGCTCAGCTTCCAGTGGCGGTAGCGGGTGGGCTCGGTGCGGTAGTCCACACGGGGACTGGCTTCAACGGAGTTCATGGCGCTTCCTCAGTTCGGTTGAGCACGGGCAGTGCTGCGGTCACGTTCGACGGTGATGCACAATACTGCCACACACCATGGATGTCAATACAAACGTGCATCAAACTGCATGTTTACCGATGCACCCGCCCGTCTTCACCGCAACGCCCGTGCGGGTTGGGCACAGATGTGTCCGAGCGGGCGCCTCGTCGCGGGGCGCCGCGGGACATGCCGAGTCTTTCAGTCAGCCAGAAGATGCACTATCTTGCTCCAGGACAAAGCCACGCCTCGCGCGTGCCTGGAAGCGTCCCGCCGACGATCAGGTGCGTGCCAGCAGGATGTCGGCCATGCGCTCGCCGATGACCACCGTGGGCGCCATCGTGTTGCCGGTCGACACGGTCGGCATCACCGAAGCATCTGCGATCGAGAGGCCTTCGACACCCCGCACCGACAATTTCCCATCGACCACCGCCCTGTCGTCGCGCCCCATCTTGCAGGTGCAGCTTTCGTGGAAATAGGTGCCGGCCGCGTTGCGCAGGAAGTTCGCCATGTCTTCGCCGGACAGGCGGCCGGGCATCACCTCGCGCTTGACGAAACTCTTCATTGCCGGCGAGTTGCCGATCTCTCGGCAGAGCTCGATACCTCGCAGCAGCGCCTTGACATCGTCGGGGTGGGTGAGAAAGCCGCCGTCGATCTGGGCCTTGTCCGCAGGCCTGGACGACGCCAGCGTGACCCGGCCCCGGCTCTTCGGCCGCACCAGGCCCGGTGCGATGGACCAGCTGCCCGCCGGTGGGCCGAACTGCGGCCCGGTGACCTCCGAGGCGAATGGCACCTCGATCTGGAAGGGCTGCAAGTCAGGCGTCGGCAGCGATGCATCGCTCTTCCAGAAGAAGGTGGCCTCGGCCGCATTGTTGGCAGGCGGCAGCGGGTTGGCGTACTCCCAGATGCAGCCCGCGACGAGGACGTGGTCCTGGAAGTTGCGCCCCACGCCGGGCAGGTTCACGGCCAGCTTGATGCCGTGCCGCTTCAGCTCGGCCTCGTCGCCTATGCCCGACAACATCAGGATCTTGGGCGTGTTGATCGCGCCCGCGCAGAGCACGACGCGCCGCGCGGCCGCCACCGTCTGCACTGCGCCGTTGCGCACGAAGGTGACGCCCTTGACACGGTTGCCCTCCATCGCGAGCGCCTGCACCTCGGCACCCGTCAGCAACGTGATGTTCGGGCGCTTCAGCGCCTGGTAGAGATAGTCCGAAGGCAGGTTGCGGCGCCGCCCATCGCGGATGCGCAGGTTGGCAATGGCTGCGCCGCCAGCGCCTTCCATCATGACGCCGTTCTGATCGTCGAACTTCGGGATGCCCACCGAGACCGCAGCATCGAGCATCGCGTGCGCGATCGGGTTGGGATTCTGCGCGGGTGTCACCCACAGTCGCCCGCCCTGGCCCCGGCGGGCCGGATCGGGCGTGCCTTGCCAGTCTTCGATCCGCCGGTAGATGTCCAGCACGCGCGCATAGCTCCAGCCGTCGTCCCCGGTCTCGGCGGCCCAGGCATCGAAGTCGTTCTTGTGCCCCCGCGCCCACACCATCACGTTGACCGACGAGCCGCCGCCTACCACCTTGCCCATCGGCAGGATCAAAGCCCGGCCGTTGACGGTGGCACTGGGCGCGGCCGAGTGGCCCCAGTCGCGCTCGCTGCGGATGTTGGTGGGCCACAGCCCGGGGTTGAGCACCGCGGGCACCTGGTCGGTACCGCCCGCCTCGAGCACCAGCACGCGCGCGTCGGTCTCGGCGGCCAGGCGCCCGGCGACGACGGATCCGCCCGTGCCGGAGCCCACCACGATGTAGTCGTACTCGGGCTGGAGGTTGCGGGCGTTGTAGAGCTGCGTGATCGCCGCATCGCCGCCCTCCTGCGCCATGGCCTGTGCGGTCGCCATGCCGGCCCCTGCGGCCAGCGCCAGCCGCAGGAACTGCCGGCGCCCGAGCTGGCCGCGGTACAGCGCATCCTCGAGTTGGTTGATCAGATCCCCGTTGTCGAGATGCGGGGTGCGGATGTTGTGCATGGTTTGTCTCCTGTGCGTTGTGTGATCGAAAGGCGCCGCCGGTCCGTCATCGTGCCGCAGCATTCAGCCCGGGTCGAGAAGGCAGGCCGTGTTTCAGAAGATCTGGAGCAGCCGCAGGTTGAGCCGGGAGGACTCCTTGAAGCCGTTGTCGACCTTCAGGTCGCGGCCCCAGGTCGCGAGCAATTGCGTCTTGGCCCCGACGAAGACGGCCGAGCCGAGCTGCATCTTGGTGATCTGCGCATCGTCGTTGCGCGCCACTCCCGACAGCCTGGTTTCGCCGGTTCGCGCGTGCGACAGGCCGGCACGCAGGTCCCAGGCGGGACTCATCGCGTAGCGCACGAAACCCTGGAACTGCAGGGTCGGCTTCTGTGTCAGCTCATCGCCCGCCGGCGTGGCCTTGTCGTTGCGGCCGTAGGCGGTGATGTCGGCGGCGAAGTCGAAGGTGAGCTTGGCGCCCACGCCGTGAATGTAGGCCGCCTGCAGCGCGTACTTCCAGCGGTTCTCGCCCAGATTCAAGGGCTTGGCGGCGTCGTAGCTGCCGGTGGGGGCGTACAGGAACGGCGTGATGCCGAAGTAGCGGCGGTTGGCGGGGTCCTCGAGCGTCCACACGGTCGCGGCAAGGATCAGGTCGGCGGTGCCGCTGCCCTTGCCGAGCACCGGCCCCAGATCGCCCCGGGCCTCCAGGCGGCCGAAGGGCAGCAGCATCTGCGGGTCTACCGTGTAGTCGCCGAGCTTCATGAAGTGGATCAGCCGCAGCACGCCGATCTCGGAGTCCAGGCCGTTGCTGCCGGGCACACGCTGGTCGCTGGCGTACAAGCGGTTTCGCTCGGCATGCTGCGCGTAGAGCACGCCCACCGTCGTGCCGGCCGGCAAGGCGGTGTAGTCGCCGGCGTCGATGTCGATCGCCTGCGAGGCGGTGCCGGCCGCCACGAGGCCGGCGCCCATCAGCAGGCGCAGTCTTGTTCTGAAGAGAGGGGTCATGCATGTCTCCGGTGTCTTGTCGGGATAGCGAAAGCTGGGGGAGTCAGAAGGGGTAGGCGATCGGCGCCTCCATCACGCTGACCCACTGGGTCTGGGTGAATTCATCCAGGTTGGCCGGGCCGCCGAACCGCCCGCCATTGCCGGACGCGCCCATGCCGCCGAACGGCACGTGGAATTCGTTGTTCACCGTCTGGTCGTTCAGGTGGACCATGCCGGTGTGCAGGCGCTGGGCCATCGCCATGCCGCGCTGGATCTGGCGTGTGTGGATCGCTGCGGCAAGGCCATAGGGCGAGCGGTTCACCAGCTCGACGGCCTCGTCGTCGCTGTCGAACACGGTGATCGGCGCCACGGGGCCGAAGATCTCCTCGGTGAAGGCCGTCATGGCGGGCTGCACGTCCATCAGCACCGTGGGCCAGTAGCAGGGGCCGTCGCGCCGCCCGCCTGCCAGCACCCGCGCGCCGCCACGAACGCTGTCGTCCACGATCTGCGCGATGCGTGCAAGCTGGCGTTCGTTGATGATGGGGCCGAGGTGCACCGGGCCGGTGTGCGGGTCGCCCACATGCAGCTTCTTCGCGCGCTCCGCCAGCAGCTCGCCGTAGCGCTCGGCGACATCGCGATGCACCAGATGCCTGCCGGCCTGCATGCAGATCTGCCCCTGGTGCAGGAAAGCACCCCATGCGCCGCTGGAGCTGGCGGCTTCGAGGTCGGCGTCTTCGAGGATGACGAGTGCGTTGTTGCCCCCGAGCTCCAGCACGCACTTCTTCAACAAGCCGCCACAGGTCTGGCCGATGCTGCGCCCCACTGCGGTGGACCCGGTGAAAGAGATCATCTGGACCAGCGGATGACGAACCAGCGCGTCGCCGGTGGAGGGCCCGCCCGGCAGCACCTGCAGCACCCCTTCAGGCAAGCCCGCATCGGCGAACAACTGGGCCATCAGCACACCGCCGATGACGGCGGTCTGCAGATCGGGCTTGAGCAGCACCGCATTGCCGAGAGCGAGTGCCGGCGCCACCGAGCGCATCGCCAGCAGCAAGGGGAAGTTCCAAGGCGCGATCACGCCCACGGTGCCGATCGGCAGGCGGTGCCAGTAGTTCGTGCGGCCCGGCATGGCCGATGGAAAGATCTGGCCGATCGGCTGCATCGGCAGCGCGGCGCACATGGAGAGTTGCTCGCGCGTGGCCTGCAGCTCCCAGGCAGCCTTCGGCCCGATGGAGCCGGCCTCGCGCACGTTCCAATGCTGGAATTCGTCTGCGCGCTGCCCAAGCAGTTGCTCGGCGCGCCGCAGGACGGCAGCGCGCTGGTCGAAGGGCGTGGCCGCCCATGCAGCTTGCGCCCTGGCGGCGAGCCGAGCAGCGCGATCGACATCCTCTGCATCCGCCAGGCCGATGTGGGCCAGCGTGGCGCCGGTGGCGGGCTCGCGGACCGGCGTGGTGCCACCATGGGCTGGCTGCCAGCCCTGGCCGAAGATGCGGCTGTCCCAGGCGGGCAGCTCGTTCGAGGTGCTCATGTCAAGTCTCCTCTCATGGGTTGCGGCAGACGCGGTGGGTCTGCACCTGCCCTCCTGTCCGCAAGCGGCATACCCGTGGCGGGCACGGGCTTTCGCGGGCCCCTCTTCTCCCTTCTTCTCCCCGCCTCTCACTCGGCAGCGCGCCTGCACGGACGCCTTCCCGGCCGGAATGCGGTGTCTCGAAATGAGACGCGAGACGCTCGAATGAGATTGCGCGTGCCAGCTCCACCCGGTTTCTCCCCCGTGGATTCCTGATTGACGGGCCTGGCGCTTGATGGCCTGCTTACGCCCTCTGCTTCTCGCACCCCCACGATGTCCAGCTCAGCCCTCTCGCACGCCGGTCCGGACTACCGGCCCGAAGCCATCTGGCATGCCCGCCGGGCCTTCTTCGACGAAGGCCATGCGCCAACGGGCGTCGTGCACGAGGCCGTCGTGCGTTCCTGGCTGCGCTGCAGCGAAAGCGGGCGCGAGGTGAATGAGCCCGTCGAGTTCCAGCCGGTCGACAGGCCGCGCATCGCCCAGTTGCTGCAGGCCCATGGCGAGCTGCTGGATGCGGCGCGCCCCGAGCTGGCCGACCTGGCCGCTTCGGTGGCTGCCGCGGGCTATGCGGTGCTGCTGACCGACCGCCAGGGCAACGCGCTCGCGGTGGACGGCGCGATCGCGCAGTGCAGTGCCCCGTTGCGCCTGGCATTCCGCACCGGGGTCGACCTGTCGGAAGCCGCCATCGGCACCAATGCGATGGCCGTGGCCATCCGCGAGGCGCAGCCGGTGCGCGTGCTGGGCCCGGAGCATTTCTATACCGAGGCCCAGATCTTCCATTGCAGCGCGGTGCCGGTGTTCAGCGCGCAGGGCGAGGTCATCGGCGCCGTGGACGTCAGCCGCGACATGCCGGGCAAGGTGGACAGCACGCTTTGGCTGGCCGCGCGCTGTGCTCAGCGTATCGAACGCCGGCTCTTCCGCCGCCAGCCGGCCCATGTCCATGTCGAGATCGACGCCAGCAACGGCACCTCGGCGCAGCCCACCGGCAGCGGGGCCTGGCTGGCCTTCGGGGAGTCGGGCGAGCTGGTGGCTGCCAACCGCTCGGCGCGCAGCCTGCTGGGCCTGCCCTCGGGGGTGCTGCAGCTGGATTTCGAACGCTTGTTCGAGGAGCGCTTCGGGCCCTGGGTATCGGCGCTGTGGCGTTCGCCGCGGGGTGCCGCGATGCGCTTGCAGGAGGGTGTGCGGCTTTGCGCCGTGCCGCTCGACGACCTGGCCGTCTCACCCTCGGCGCGTACCGCCCTGGCAGCCACCCCAGCCGCCCAGCCACCTGCCGCACCGCCACCCTCGTTCGGCGACGCCCGGCTGGGGCGCGAGTTCGAACGCGCCCGCCGCGCCGCAAATGCCGGGCTGCCGCTTCTGCTCACCGGCGAGACCGGCACCGGAAAGGAAGTGGCCGCTCGCGCATTGCATGCCGCAGGCTCGCGCGCGGCCGGGCCCTTTGTTGCGCTCAACTGCGCGGCAGTTCCGGGCGAACTGCTCGCCGGGGAGTTGTTCGGCCATGTCGAGGGGGCATTCACCGGGTCGCGCCGCAGCGGTGCCATCGGCAAGATCGAGGCGGCCCACGGGGGCACGCTGTTTCTCGACGAGATCGGCGACATGCCGATGCCGCTGCAGGCCGCGCTGCTGCGCGTGCTCGACGGCAAGGAGGTCGTGCGGCTGGGCTGCAACCGGCCCCGCGCGGTGGACGTCAGCGTCATCTGCGCCACGCACCGCAGCCTGCCGGAGAGGGTGGCTCAGGGCGTGTTCCGCGAGGACCTGATGTACCGCGTGGCGGGCCACACATTGCACCTGCTGCCGTTGAGAGAGCGGCAGGACTTCGACGAAGTGCTCGATGCGCTGCTGCTGCGTTTCGGCGGCGTGCCGGCACAGGCGGGGGCGTCGCTGCGCGCGAAGCTGCAGGCACTGCCCTGGCGAGGCAACATCCGCCAGCTCGCCCATGCCGTGCAGCGGGCCTTGGCGCTGGCCGAACCCGGGGCCGCTCTTGGCCCCGGCGACTTTGACGCCGGCGATGCCCCCTCCGGCGCGCTCCCGCCCCGGTCTTCCGGCCTCCTCAAGGAGGTCACCGCGCAGGCTGTCGAGCAGGCCCTCCTCAGGGCGCAAGGCAATGTCACGCTGGCGGCGCAATGGCTGGGGATAGGCCGGGCCACACTCTACCGGCGGCTGAAACGGGGCTGAAACGGGGCTGAAGGCCAAGCGGTTTGGCCCACGGTGCGGCGCGCCACGGCATGAAGCGCAACCCGTCGGGGGGGAATTCCGGGCGGCGAGCGCGTCGGCTCAGTGGACCGTGCCGCGCCGGGCCGGGCCCCCGGACAGGCCGCTGCCCAGCGCGACGACGGCCAGCGCCAGCAGCGCCATGCCGACCAGACCGACGACCTGGGCGCGGGGCACGGCCAGGAGCTTCTCCAGCCCGACGATGATCAGCGGATTGAGGAACAGCCCCAGCGTGAAGCAGGATTGGAAAGCGCCCACGCCCATGGCGCGCCGCGAGACGGGCAGCTCGCGCACGTTCCACGTCACCATGGTGGGCAGCACGATGCCCGCGCCCAGGCCGTTGACGAAGCCCGCCAGGGTCAGTGCGGTGTAGTCGCCCGCCATCTTCATCATGACGAAGCCCAGGCCGACCACGGTCACGCCCAGCGCCAGCTGGAAGGCCACCTTCAGCCGCCCCGCGATGACCCAGCCGAACAGCAGCGTGCCGCTGATGACGCCCAGGCTGTTGATGCCGTAGGCCATGCCGATCTGCGACGGCGAGTGCACGCCGATGGCGGTGTGCAGATAGCCGAAGTGCACCGGCACCGTGAGGAACATGATGCCCAGCAGGACAGTCAGGGCGCAGATGAAGATCAGGCGGCGCGGGTTGAACGATTGGCTGTCAACGGCGAATTCTTCCCGCGTCATGTTGGCGCGCGTCTTGGGCTCCCACAGGAAGATGGCCATCAGCGGCGCCAGCAGCAGGCTGATGGCGAAGATCATGTAAGGGGCGCGCCAGCCGTGTTCGGCGATCATGCCGCCCACCGTGTTGAGCACAAAAGCCGAAGAAGCCGCCACCGTGGTTTGCAGCGACATGAAGCGATCGCGCTGCTTGCCACTGTAGTAGTCGCCGATCATCGCCGTGCTCACCGTCATCAGCACGCCTTCCAGCACACCCAGGGCCAGGCGGCTGGCGATGATGGCGGTCAGAGACTCCAGGTACAAGGGCGCCGTGCCCACCAGCGCGTAGAGCACGGCCGCGCCCACGAGCATGGGCTTGCGGCCGAAGCGATCGGCCAGCTCGCCGGCGAAGACGCTGATCGCGGCCATCGTCAGCATGGGCGCCGTCATCACCAGGGGCGCGAGAAAGTCGACCCCCGGCACGTCGGCGAAGTGCGCCTGCATCGCCGGCAGGGACGGGCCCAGCACGGCGGTGACCAGCACCGTCAGCCCGCAGGTGATGAGCAGGATGATGGCGTGGATGAGCTTGGGCTCGCGCACGCCGACGGCCGGAGGCGCCGCCTGCGACAGGGTGGGGCTGGTGATCAAGGCTTGTCTCCTCGTTGAGGTGGTTTCGTTTTCGGCGCATGTGCATCTCGCGGGCACGCCAATGCAGGCGAATCTAACCGCCTCGGCAGGCCGGCTGAAATCGTTTGTCGTGATGCCACGCATCGGTTTTCCACATGGGGGTGAACCCGAGGTACGTGGCGAAGGACGAAAGCACCCGGCACGGCGCCCTGCCCTTCGCTACCAGGCCGTCGCGCCTGCATCGACGCTGAAATCGGCCGCCGTGACCCAGCTGGACTCGTCCGACGCGAGATAGATGGCGAGCCAGCCTATGTCTTCGGGCTGGCCCAGGCGCTTGACCATGAACTTCTCGAGGACCTGCTCGCGAAAGCCGGCGATGTGGTCGAGGGGGTGGCGTGTGGCCGCCGTCTCGACCAGGCCGGGCGAGATGGTGTTGACGCGGATGCCGAAGGGCCCGCCCTCCATCGCCAGCTGCCGCGTCATCGCCAGCACGGCGCCCTTGCCGGCGCAATGCGCCAAGGCCGGTGACAGCGGCAAGGCCATGCGTGCATTGGCCGAGGCGAAGTTGATCACCGAACTGCCGCCACGCACCTTGAGGTGCGGCCAGGCCGCCTGGCAGGCAAGGAAGACGATATCGACCTCGCCCGTCAGGGTCCTGCGCCACTGGCTCTCGTAGTCCATCTGCTCGAGCCACTCGAAGGCACCGAAGGCCGCGGCGTTGACGAGAATGTCGATGCCGCCATGCAGCTCGACCCCGTGGTCGACCCAGCGCCGCACCATGGCGGGCTGGGTCAGGTCCAGCGGGTGCAGGCTGTCGATCTGCAGGCCCTGGGCGGCCGCGGCATCGACGGTGGCCTGGGCCGCGGCCGCATCGATGTCGCAGCCCACCACGCGGGCGCCCTGCTGGGCAAACATCAAGGCAAGGCCGCGGCCTATGCCGGCGCCGATGCCGGTCACCAGCGCCACCTTGCCCGCCAGGCGGTCACCGGGTCTGCCGGGCACGCAGGGTTTGTAGACGTCGGTCATCGTGGCTCCGGAGTCGGTCGACCGGGAAGTCAGCGCGCGCGCCAGTGCGACAGCGGCTGGCCCGCCACCGGCGAGCGGAAGGCGGGCAGCGTCGTGCCCATCAGGCTGCCCAGGTAGACGGTGCGCAGGTCCGGCCCGCCGAAAGTCAGGCTCGCCATCCACGGCGCCAGCGTGCCCTTGCAGGTGGCCATGATCTCGGGCGTCATGGTGCCGGCGTGGAAGTGGCGGTCGAACACGGCGATGGCCTCGGGCTTGCCGTCGTCCAGCAGGGTCAGCAGCTCGCCTTCCGGCGTCAAGGCGACCAGCCGCTCGGCCATGATCAGCGTGATCCACAGATTGCCGAAGGCGTCGAAGGCGAAGCCGTCGGGGATGCCGCCCAGATTGCCCGGGCCGAAGACCTCGCGTTCGCCGCAGGAGCCGTCCGCAGCGACGCGCAGGCGCGAGATGCGGCGGGCGTTGGACTCCACCACATAAAGCCACTCTTCCTTCGCGTCGAGGCGGATCTCGTTGGTGCCGACGAAGCCGTCGGCGACGATGCGGATGCCCTTCTCGTCGATCAGGCCGACATAGCCGTCGGCCGTCTTCTCGTTGATCGAGCGGGTCCACGGATCCAGGCGTGTCGTCACCGTGAACCAGATCCGGCCCTTGGAGTCGGCCAGCACAAAGTTCGTCTTGCCCAGCGGCTGGCCGTCGATGCGGTCGTAGAGCAGGCGCGACTCGCCGCCGCGTGTCATCAGCTCGATCGCATCGGTGCCGAAGTTGGCGATCAGGATGTTGCCGTCGCGGTCGAAGGCGATGCCGTTGGGCAGGCTGCCGCCCAGGATCAGCGACTCGGCGTTCATGGCCCGGTCGGCCACGCCTTGCTGGCGGATCAGGGTCTGCGTGCCATCGGCGGCGATGCGCATCACGCCGCGTGCGTCGGCCGTCCAGAGCGTGCCGTCGGCCTCGGCCAGGATGCATTCGGGCCGCTGCAGATCGACACCCCAGGTGCTGATCTGCGAGCGGTCGACCTGCCAGCCCTTCAGGGGATTCGTGTTCGTGCTCATATCGACATGGCTGTGGAAGTGAGCGCGATCGTAGGCAGCAGGCGCGCGGCGCGGAAATCGAATCTGGCGATGGCCGCCATCGCCGTTCCGCATACTTGGGATTACCCGTAGAGTGGCCGTGGGTTGCGGCGCCCGGCGGACGGTGGCGGGTATTCCTGCCCCGGGTGCTCCACTAAACTCGATCCTCGTTCACCTGCCTGCCCACCGAGGCCCCCATGCGCTACCAGCGTCTCGACCTGAACCTGCTGACCGCCCTGCGGGCACTGCTGTCCGAACGCAACGTGACCCGGGCCGGCGAGGCCCTGCATGTCTCGCAGTCGGCGATGAGCGGCATGCTCGCGCGCTTGCGCGAGTACTTCGACGACCAGTTGATCGTGCCGGTGGGCCGCCGCATGGAACTCACGCCGCTGGCCGAAACGCTGGTCGCCAAGCTCAACGACCTGATGCTGCGGCTGGACGCCACGCTGGCCACGCGGCCCGCGTTCGACCCGGCCAGCTCGCGCCGGTGTTTTTCCATCGTCACCTCCGACTACCTGGCCCAGGTGCTGCTGCTGGACGTGCTGCGCGAGGTGCACCACGAGGCGCCGGGGATCACGGTGGAGTTTCACCAGCCCAGCAACACGGCCGCGGCGGACCTGGAGAACGGCGAGGTCGATTTCGTGATCAACCCGGAGCGCTTCACCACGCCCAACCAGGCCGCCACCGTGCTGTTCGAGGACAGCTACCACGCGGTGGTGGACAGCACTCACACCGAGGTGGGCGACAGCCTGGGCCTGGCGCAGTACAAGGCGATGCGACACGTCACGCTGGAGAACAACGGCCGGCCGCAGTTCGAGACCTGGTTCCTCGCTACGCATGGCCAGCCGCCGAACGTGGAGGTGGTGGTCAACAACTTCGGCCTGTTGCCGCAGTTGGTGCTGGGCACGAGCCGGGTGGCGACGCTGCACACCCGCATGGCGCTGCAGGCGGCCCGCCAATGGCCGTTGCGGCTGGTGCGGCTGGACTTCGACACGCCGCGCCTGGTCGAGACGCTGCAGTGGCACCGCTACCGCGACCTCGATCCCGGCAGCCAGTGGCTGCGCGAAAAGATCATCCGCAAGGCGCAGTTGCTGCCATCAGTGGACCAGTTGATCACCTGACGGCCGCTGCGGGGCCTATCGTGCGCTCCAGCAGGCTGCGCATTTCCTCGATCGTGAACGGCTTGGACAGCATGTCGTCCATGCCGCAGTCGAGGCAGCGCTGGCGGTCCTCCTGCATGGCGCTGGCCGTCACCGCCACGATGGGCAGGTGCGGGCCGCCTTGCTGCGCCTCGGCGGCCCGGATCCGCCGTGTCGCCTCGAAGCCGTCGAGCCTGGGCATGTGGCAGTCCATCAGCACCAGGTCGTAGCGGCCCTCGCCGAACACCATCTCGACGGCCTGGATCCCGTCTTCGGCGACATCGACCGTGTGGCCGAGTTGCTGCAGCACCGCCTGTGCATACATCTGATTGACGGGGTTGTCTTCGGCGAGAAGGATGCGGCGCGCGGATGGCAATGCCTCGGCGGGCCCTTCGGGGCAGGCGGGACTGGCGGGTTCACGGCCCGTGCTGTCCGCGTCGGCCGGCGCCACACCCAGCCTGGCCGTGAAACAGAAGCGCGAGCCCCGGCCCAGCGTGGACTCGAGCGTCAACGTGCCCCCCATCGCCTCGACGATCCGACGCGCGATGGCGAGCCCGAGGCCTGAACCGCCGTGCTGTCGGGCGCTCGAATCGTCCGACTGAACGAAGGCGCCGAAGAGCACATCTGAAGCCCCGGCGGCGATGCCCGGGCCGGTGTCCACCACGCAGACGCGAATGCCCGCAGGCCCCAGCGCGCTCTCGGCCGCGACCGAGATGCCGACCTGCCCCTCGGCGGTGAACTTGATGGCGTTGCCGACAATGTTGTTGAGCACCTGCTGCAGGCGCAAGGGGTCGCCGACCACCAGCACCGGCAGGTCCTGCGCACACTCGGTCGTCAGCGACAGCCCCTTCTGCGAGGCGACCGCGCCCATGAGATCGACACAAGCCTGCACCGCCTGGCGCAGATCGAAGCGGCGCTGCTCCAGCTCGAGCCGGCCGGATTCGATCTTCGAGAGATCGAGGATGTCGTTGAGCAAGGCCATCAGCGAGTGCCCCGAGCGCCGCATCGTGCCGACATACCTGCTCTGCTCGCCCGACATCGGCATCCGGCTGAGCAGCTCGACCATGCCCAGCATGCCGTTCATCGGCGTGCGAATCTCGTGGCTCATGTTGGCGAGAAAGGCCGACTTGGCGCGGTTGGCCTGCTCCGCCGCGAGCTTGGCGGCCAGCAGCGCGGCCTCGCCGGCCTTGCGCTGCGAGACGTCGCGCACCAGGCCGACCAGGGAGGTCTGCCCTGCCTGCACAAAGCGCGAAGTCGCGATCTCCACCGGAAACCGTTCGCCATTGCTGCGGATGCCCTCGAACTCGCCGGCGATGTCGTGCGGGTGCGCCGCGACGGAGGCCGGCACGAGAAGACCGAAGGGCTTGCCCACGACCTCCTCGGCGCGGTAGCCGAAGATCCGTTCGGCGGCGCGGTTGAAGGAGACGACCATCGCTCGGGTGTCGAAGGTGACGATGCCTTCGCGCACGTTATCGACGATCGCCCGCGTCCGCTCGGTGATCTCCCGCAGGCGCAGCTCGCGTGCCGAGTCGACGGCGCGCAACTCGATGACTTCGAGTTGCCGGCGATGGGCCAGCTTGCTGTTCATGGCCAGGAACACCAGATAGGCGCCCAGCAGGCCGCCCATGGCCGAGTGCAGCTTGTCCGCATCCACCAGCGCCCGGACGGCCAGAGGCGCCAGCACCGGCACGACGAACAGCAGCGCGGCGGCGAAGTCGAGCGCCACCATGCTGGCGCCGCTGGCCGCCACGCCGACCAGCACCAGCGCGAGGAACAACTGGTGCACGACATCGTGGGCCGGGTACAGCGCGACGCCGGCGACGCTCCATGCCGCACCATGGATCGCCACGCTGACGCGGAAACCGCGCAGCCAGCGGCCGCTCGCCGCAGCGGGCGGGCTGGCGCGCCGGTGCCGCAGGCCGAACCAGGCCAGGCCGATGAACACGAGCGACATCAAGCCCAGCCAGCCGAAAGCCACGGGGCCCCCGACGGGGCCGACCATCACGAGGGCCAGCACGGCCGCAGCCAGCACGCTGCCGCTCACCGCCAGAGGCAGGTTCATTGCATGCATCTGCAACTGCTCGCTGCGCAGTTGCACCGGGCTCGACTCTTCGGATGCGCCCATGCCGGTTCGCCAGGTTCTTGTTTCCCCGCTGGCGACTGTATCGAATCCGGTTCATCTGCGGGCGATGATTCGCCGCGCGGCGAGTCGTTCAGAAGCCGAAGCCACCTCCATCGACGTTCAAGACCTGGCCGGTGATGAACGCGGCGTCGTCGGAAACGAGGAAAGCGAGCGCGCCGGTCAGGTCCTGCGGCTCTTCGGTGCGCGGGATGAACTGGCGGGCGCGCACACTGTCGAACGCCGCCTCGGGGATGTTGGCGGCGCTGCCGGGGTGGCGGGTCAGCCCCGGCGAGATCGCGTTGACGGTGATGCCCTGGCCGCCCAGCTCGGCCGCCAGCGCGCGCGTCAGGCCGATGACGGCCAGCTTGCTGCAGGCGTAGGCCGACATGCCCGGCGGCGGGCCCCAGACGGTGCTGGAGGCCAGGTTGACGATGCGGCCCCAGCGCCGCTCGGCCATGCCGGCGCAGAAGGCCTGGGCCAGCAGGAAGGGGGCATCGACGTTGACCGCCATGATCTGGCGCCACAGCGCCGCGCTGATGGACGCCAGCGGCGCCATCGGCATGAAGGCCGCGTTGTTGACCAGCACGTCGACACGGCCGACCGTGGCCAGCGCCTCGCCGGCGAAGCGCTGGACATCGGCGGAATCGGCCAGGTCGCAGCACAGCTCGGTGGCGTGGCCGCCGCCGGCGCGTATCTGTTCGGCCAGGCCGGCGCAGGAGACGCGGTCGGTCAGCACGAGCTGGTGGCCAGCGGCGGCCAGGCGCAGCGCAAAGGCCTGGCCCAGGCCGCCGGCGGCGCCGGTGACCAGCGCGATGCGGGAGTGGGTGGATGTGCTCATCGTGGTTTTCCTCTCAGATCGGCGCTGTCAGCGCGGCCATGGCGTGCAGCATCACTTGCGTGTGCTCCTCCTTGGAGCCACCGGTCTGCTCGATCTCGCCCATGCGCATCGAGCTGCTGACGACCAGCCGGGCGCGGTCGTAGCGCCGGCCGGCATACGCGGTCAGCGCCCCTTCGAGGAAGTGGCAGCGCGCCAGCTCCTCGGCCAGCACCACCGCGCCCTCCACCGCGATGCCCGCCCCCATCGCCAGGTGCGGCGTGGTGGCATGCACCGCGTCGCCCAGCAGCACGACGCGGCCGCGGTGCCAGGGGGCGGACATCATCAGGCCCATCAACGGGCGGTAGACGATGCGGTAGGCATGGCCACTCAGCAAACCGCTGCGTATCTCGCCGAGGTCGCCGCCAAACTCCGCCAGCAGCTCGGCCAGCAGGCCTGGCCACTGCTCGGGCGGGATGATGTCGAAGTTGCGGCGGTGATCGAGCACGAACAGGTAGCTCTCGGTCTCGCTCACCGGGTTCAGCCCGGCCTTGGTGGTCTTGCCCATGAAGATGGTGGAGTTGCGCCGCTTGCGCGGCACCACCGCGCGCCACGAACCCTGGCCGGTGAAGGCAGGCACCGGTGCACCCAGGAACACGGCCTCGCGGAGCTTGGAGTTGACACCGTCGGCGCCGATCACCAGGTCATAGCGGGCGGACGAGCCATCGCTGAACAGCACGTCGACGCCGTCCGCATCTTGCGCGACGCGCCGAAACGTCAGGCCCAGCCGTACCTGCACGCCGGCGGCCAGGGTCGCGCGGCCGAGGATGTCGGCCAGCACCGGGCGCAGGATGCCGCCCGCCGGCGGCAGCTCCTGCGCGCCCACCGCAGCGGCCATCGGCACGGTGTGCATCACGCTGCCGTCGGCGGCGCAGATGTCGATCGCCGACCAATGCCCGCCACGGGCCAGGACTTCGTCGACCACGCCGACGCTGCGCAGCGCGCGCAGCGTCGGCCCGCCGATGGTGATGCCGGCGCCATAGACCGTCCACTGCGGATTGATCTCGGCCAGATCGACCGCGACGCCTTGTTTGGCGAGCAGGATCGCGGCGCACATGCCGCCGATGCCGCCGCCGACGACCAGAACCTTGTTGACCAGTGCCATGCGTCGTCTCCTCAGACAGCCGTGCCACCGAGCTGCTCGGCCAGCCAGTCGGCGATCTGGTTGCCGGCGTTGTAGGGGTTGTCGAGCGAGCTGTGCTCCACGCCGCCCTCGCGAGCGGTGAAGATCATCAGGTCGCGCTTCGGGCTGTTGACCAGTTGCTCGTAGGTCTGGTGCGCGTACTTCAGCGGAATCTGGCGGTCGTTTTCACCGTGCGTGACCAGGAAGGGCACGCGAATGCGGTCTAGCACACCGTTGAGGTGCATGCCCGACGCCTTGGCGAAGAAGTCGTCCATGTCCTTCGCGCCGAAGACCCACTGCACATGCTTCCAGTAATGCGGCACCGGGTTCTCGCCCTCGCGCCGCAGGCGCGCCTGCTGCACCTCGCGCCAGTCGTGGTTGGCACCCCAGACGGCCCCGCAGGCAAAGCGCGGCTCGAAGGCGACGGCGCGCGGGCAGTAGTAACCGCCCAGCGAGACGCCCAGCGCGCCGATGCGGCGGGGGTCCACATCGCTGCGCTGCACCAGCCAGTCGACGATCTTCGAGGCCCAGACCTCCGTGTCGTGCACCGCCGGCATGCCGTGCAGGCGCAGCGCCTCGCCGGTGCCGGGCTGGTCGATGAACAGCGCCGAAAGGCCGCGGCGGGCGAACATCGTGCCCATCACGCTGCGCTGCAGCATCTCCTTGGTGCTGTCCAGGCCGTTCATCACGACGACGAGGGGTGCCCGGCCGGCGACCCCTTCGGCGCGCACGAGCAGGCCGCTGAGGTGAGTGCCGTCGGTCAAAGGGATTTCGACGCGCTGGTTGTTCTCGCGGCCCAGCTCCCGGGCCTGGGCGAAGAGCTCGAGCGAGCGCCGGTACATCGCCAGCCGCGCGTCGAAGCCGTGCGCCTGCATGCGCTCGGCGATGCCGTAGTACAGCGCCGCGCGGCCGAGCTTCTCGCCGGCCGAGAGCTTGTGGCCCTTCGCGAGGTCTTCATGCGCCAGTTCGATCAGCTTGTCGCCGCCGCCCTTCCAGGCTTCATAGAAGGCGACCGTGCCGGGGTCGTCGCCGGCGCGTGCGGCCTCCAGGATAGGTGCGCACATCGCGTCGATCTCGCCGATGTTGCCGCCGTGGGTCAGCGCGATCATCGTCGACAGGCTCCACACGTAGTTGGTGGGGAAGTACTGGAACATCATGCCTCCTCTTGTTCAGTGGTGATCCACACGGCGCCGCCGGACAGGCGCGAGGGCACGGCTTGCAGCGAACTGCCTTCGCAGGGGCCGGCGAAGCAGTAGCCGGTGTCGATGTCGAAATGCGCCGAGTGGGCGTAACAGACGATGTGCTGCCCATCGGCCGACAGGAACTGGTCTTGCCGGTATTCGAGCGGCCGGTGGTTGTGCGGGCAGTCGTTGCGCCAGACACGGACCTCGCTGCCGCGGCGCACCGCGAACACCCGGTCGTCGTTGCCTCGGCGTAGCAGGCCTCGCGCACCACCATCCGGCAGCTCGTCGAGCCGGCACAGGACGAACTCGTTCATTCCCCGGGCGCCCACTTCGGCCGGTGTTCGAACAGGAAGATCTGCGAGTTGTCCGAGCCCGGCGGCATCGCGCGCGGCACCCAGCTGTCGTCGTGCTGGTCCATGTCGGCGTCGAACTCCATGGTGCCGCCGAAGGGGCTGTTGAAGTACCAGAAGTGGTTGCTGCCCATGATGTGGCGGCCCGGCCCCCAGAAGCTTTTGTAGCCCTTTTGCGCGAAGCGCCAGCCGGCCTGCCAGACCTCGGCCGCGCTGCCGAGGTGGAAGGTGAAATGGTTCATGCCCACCATGTGGTGGTTGAAGCTCTGGATCATGAACAGCGTGTGGTGCTCCAGCGTGCCTTGCGGGCGCATGAAGGGCCCGAGGCCGATGAAGCGGTCCGTCACGCGGAAGCCCAGCCGGTCTTGATAGAAGGCCTCGGCCTTCTTCACGTCCGGCACGAAGTAGACGACGTGCGAGAGCGAGCGCGGCAGTATCAGCTGCTCCTTGTCGGCGGCGCATTGGTTGACGCCGCGGCCGCCCGGCTGGCCCGGCACATTGATGCCGATGTGCGGCGCGATGATGCGGCGCGCCCGCGTGACCTGGAAGGCGATCGCGTAGCCGCCGTCGTCCACGCTGTGCAGCGTGCCGTCGGCGTCGGCCCCGACCTCGCGGTCGGCCGAGAGGTTGGCGCCGATGGCCGCCAGCGTGGCGGCATCGGCCACGCCATAGACGGTCTCGCGCAGATTGGGGGACGGCGCATTGGCCGGCGGCAGCGAAGCGTCGCTGGCGTGGCGCAGCACCACCGCGCCGCCGTCCAGCGCTTCGTAGCAGGCGCCGGCGGGCGATGCATCCACTTCCTTCAAGCCGTAGTCCAGCAGGTATTGCCGGCCGGCGGCCATGTCTTCGACGCCGAAGACCAAGGCTTCTAGCCCGGTGATGTTCATGCCATGCTCCTGGTGATGAGTTGATCGATGCTGCCGTCGTGGGCCAGGCCCAGCGCTTCGGCCTCGGGGGTCAGCAGTGGTGGGTAGGCCGCGAACAGGCGTTCGATGAAGGGGTTGGGCCGGTAGCTCACGAGCGCGCGGCGGTCCGGGCCGAAGCGCTTGGCGAGCGCCTCGACGACCTCGGCCACGCTGAGGCGCAGGACCGGCATCTGGTAGCTGCGGCGCGGGTTCAGGCGCGCCGGAGCCACCACCGCCGCGTGCAGCAGGTTGTCCACGCAAGCGCCCACCGAGATCCACCAGGCCACGCCCTCGGGCGAGACGGGCACCGTCAGCGGCTCGCCGGCCGCCAGCTTCCAGAACAGCTGGCTCATGAAGGCCGACATCATCCCGGCGCCGTCGCCCGGCCGCGCCACCACGCCCGGCAGGCGCAGCGAGCAGCCCTGCACCCAGCCCAGGCGCGAGGCATCGGCGACGAGATACTCGCCCACCAGCTTGTGGGCGCCATAGCTCAGGGCCGGTGCCGGCAAGGTGGCTTCATCGACCACCGCGGGCAGCTGCTCGCCATAGACGGCGACCGTGCTGGCGAAAACGAAGCGCGCCCGCTGGCCTTGGCCGCGCAGGTCCTCGAGCAAACCGAGCGTGGCATCGAGGTTGATCGTGCGGCCCAGCGCGTAGTTCTTCTCGGCCGCCCCCCCGGGGATGCTGGCGAGGTGGAACACCGCATCGACCGGCGTGGCATAGGCTTGCGCGCGCAGCGCCGGGTCGGCGATGCTGCCGGCCAGCTGCACCACGCGTGCGTCGGCATGCGGCGTGTCGAATGCCAGGTCCAGCAGCGTCAGGCGGCCGAGCGGCTGGCCGCCCAGCCCCTGGTCCAGCAGGCGCTTGACGAGCACCTCGCCGACGAAGCCCCGCGCTCCCGTGACGACGACATGGATCATGTTGCCCGCGAGCGATACAGTGGCGCTCATTTGCCGCGCCCCTTTCGGAACGGCAGCGTCGCCAGGAACGCGAGCTGCTTGAGGCCCAGCATCTTCAGCCCGGCCCGCGCCGAAGCGCCATCGAGCCGCGCCTCCATCGGCATCGTGCCGAAGCTCTTGCCCTTGATGACCAGCTCGTCGCCGACACGCTTGAGCGACTCGACATTCATCAGCTCTTCGTCGGCCGGGCCGCGCAGCACCATGCCGCCGGCTTGGGCGGCCGCCCTGGTGGCCGGCACACCGGTGTCTTCGCGCACGCCGCCGCTGACGGCGCCGAAGTCCATGCCCAGCGCTTCGAACATCTTGATCGCGGTGGCGCGGCCGGCGCCGTAGACGCCACCGCCCGGGTGCTGGAACGGCCCGGCCAGGTACAGGCGCTCGACACCGGGCACGGTGTACTGGCCCAGGTCGGGCGTGGGCCGGTGGCCGGCGCTTTGATAGAAGTAAGGCGCCACGCCGTGCAGGTCGCCGCGCATCATGCTGTTGGGGCTGCTGCGCTCCAGATCGAGCGGGCTGACGATGCTGCGGGCGACGATGTTGTCGGCCCCGAGATTCGAGATGAACTGGCGGTAGTGCGCCAGCGACAGGTCGCCGATCTCTTCCTTCACCTCATCCCACTGCCGGCCATCGGCCAGCTTGTAGGGCGCGAAGGTGATGCCGTGGAACATGCCGGCACCCGGCGGCACGCGGGTCTTGTCGCCGATGCTCTCGTCGCCGCCGGCGCACAGGCGGCGCTCGGTGATGCGGCCGCGCTTCAGGCCGTCGAAGTCGGCCAGCATCTCGTCGAGCTGGTCGGTGGCCATGAACTCCAGCATGGTCGCCAGGCCCACGTCCTCGCCCGCGTGGTACTTGACGTTCTCCTTCAGGTCGTAGTGGCTGACCATGATGGAGAACGGCGCCAGCGTGGCGCGCTCGGCGCGCTTCATCACCGGCTCGGGCACGCCATCGACGAACCTGCGTATCACGTGCGGATGCAGCGCACCGATCACGGCGTCGCGCGCGACGATCTCTTCGCCGCTGGACAGGCGCACGCCGCTCGCCCGGCCGGCGCTGGTCAGCACCTTGGCCACTTCGGCATTGCAGCGCACCTCGCCGCCATGCGACTCGATGCAGCGCACCAGCGATTCGGTGAGCTTGCCGCTGCCGCCGATCGGCTGCGACACGCCGTAGGTGTGGATGATGCCCGGCATCAGCAGCACGCCCATGCCGGTGCCCAGCTCGTTCGGGCACTGCAGGTTTTCGCTCACCAGGCGCAGCAGGTGGATCTTGATCTTGTCGTGCTCGTAGAGCTGGTTCACCAGATCCAGGCAGTCGCGGTTCATGTAGTCCAGCATCAGCCGGCCTTCGTCGCTGCGGTCGAGCATCGCGACCAGCTCGCCCAGCGGCGGCGGCGGCGAGTACAGCCCTGGCATGAACATCTTCAGCACGCCCTGGCTCATCCTGACGAAGTTGCGGTAGGTCTCGGCGTCCCTGGCCGAGACCTTGGCGAAACACTCGCAGGTCTTGTCGATGTCCTTGTAGGTGTAGAGCACCGACTGGTCGGGGAAGATGGTCGCGTGCGGCACCGGCGAGTAGTGGTACTTCAGGCCGTGCTGGCCGATCAGGCCGAGCTCGTCCTGGCGCAGCATCGGGTTGCCCTGGATCATGATGTGCACGCTGCTGTGCTCGTCGTGCCAATAGCCGGGGGTGTTGAGCTGGCGCGTCGAGACGCCGCCACCGGGATAGGGCTTGCGCTCCAATACCAGCACCTTCTTGCCGGCCTTGGCGAGGTAGGCGGCGGCGACCAGGCCGTTGTGGCCCGCACCCATCGCGACGATGTCGTAGCTCGAACTCATGTTGAACTCCCCCAGGCAACGAAGCGGTGATCGACGGCACCGAAGATGGACTGGCCGCTGCTGTCCAGCACTTCGAAGCGCAGCCGATCGCCGAACTTCAGGAACGGCGTGGTCGAGTCGCCGGTGGCTATCTTCTCGACCGCGCGCCGCTCGGCCAGGCAGGCCGAGCCGACCTCGCGGTGGCCCCGGTTCGACACCGTGCCCGAACCCAGGATGGTGCCGGCGCGCAGGTTGCGGTTGTAGGCCAGGTGGGCCAGCAGCTCGCCGAAGCTCCAGTCCATCTCGCGGCCGTTGGGCTCGCCGAACCTTGTGCCGTTGCGGCTCACGCGCATGTCGAGGTGCACGCGCCCGTCCTGCCAGGCATCGCCCAGTTCGTCAGGCGTGACGGCGACCGGGCCGAACACCGTCGCCGGCTTGGCGTTGATGAAGCCGAAGCCCATCTGCAGCTCGCGGAACAGGTGGGCGCGCATGCTGACGTCGTTGAGTATCATCACCAGGCGGATCTTCGATTGCGCCAGCGCGGCGCTGCAGCCCATGGGCGTGTCATCGACGACGACCGCGAACTCGCCTTCGAAGTCGCCGTTGTCAGACTCCAGCGGGAACGGATAGTCGTCGCAGGGGCCCCAGAAGTCGTCGCTCTGGCGCTGCACGAGGATGGGGATGCCTTCGGTCTTCTTCACCGTCAGCTGGTAGGCCTGCTCCATGATGTGGCCGTGGTTCAGGAAAGCCGAGGCATCGACGAACTGGTGCGTGCGCGGCAGCGGCGACATGGCCTGCGTCGGGTCGAAGCGGAAGTCGGCCAGGGCCCGTCCGGCATTCAGCAGCGCATAGATGGACTGCAGGCCGGGCTCGACGGCCTCCCAGTGCTCCAGCGCGTACTGCATCGTCGCGGCGACCGGTGCCGCGTCGGCGGCGCGCGCCAGGTCGCGCGAGACGACGACCAGGCGGCCGTCGCGGCTGCCGTCCTTGAGGGTGGCGAGTTTCAT
>DATHWJ010000055.1:0-9151 GCA_035460745.1 Ideonella sp.
CCCGCCTCGCACCGCCGCCCCAGTCGCCGATGGCCCGCCGCGGCTTCACCTGGGGCGTCGCCACCGCCTCCTACCAGATCGAGGGCGCGGCGCAGGCCGACGGCCGGCTGCCGTCGATCTGGGACCGCTTCTGCGCGACACCCGGCAAGGTGCTGAACGGCGACAACGGCGAGGTGGCCTGCGACCACTACCGCCGCTGGGAGAGCGACACCGACCTGATCGCCGGCCTGGGGGTCGATGCCTACCGCCTCTCCATCGCCTGGCCTCGCGTGATGGATGAAAAGGGCCGGCCCAACCCCGCCGGCATCGACTTCTACAAGCGCCTGCTCGACCGCCTGGAAGCCAAGGGCCTGCAGCGCTTCGTCACGCTCTACCACTGGGACCTGCCGCAACACCTGGAAGACCGCGGCGGCTGGCTCAGCCGCGAGACCGCCTACCGCTTCGCCGACTACGCCGACCTGATGAGCCGCGAGCTGCAAGGCCGCGTCACTGCCTGGGCCACGTTGAACGAACCCTGGTGCTCCGCCTTCCTCGGCTACGGCAACGGCCACCACGCTCCCGGCCTGGCCGACCTGCGCTACGCCCGCCAGGCCATGCACCACCTGCTGCTGGGCCACGGCCTGGCGCTGCCGGCGCTGCAGGCCAACGACCCCGGCGCACGACGCGGCATCGTCGCCAACATCGGCCGCGGCACCAGCGACAGCCCCACCCCGGCCGACCAGGAGGCCGCCGCGCTCTACGAGACCCAGCACAACCAATGGGTGCTGGACCCGCTCTTCAAGGGCCGCTACCCGCAGGCGCTGGAGCGTCTGTGGCCGGGCGCCGAGCCGCTGGTGCTGCCGGGCGACATGCAGGCCATCCGGCAGCCGCTGGACTTCCTCGGCATCAACTACTACTTCCGCAGCAACCTGCGCAGCGACGGCGCCCACGGCTTCACCGACGTGCCGCTGGCCGGCGTGGAGCGCACCCAGATGGGCTGGGAGGTCTACCCGCAAGGCCTGGAAGACCTGCTGCGCCGCTTCAAGGCCGACTACGCCAACCTGCCGCCCATCTACATCACCGAAAACGGCATGGCCTCGGACGACCGCGTCGAGGCCGGCCGCGTGCCGGACGGCCAGCGCATCGCCTACCTCAACAGCCACTTCGCCGCCGTCGCACGCGCCATCGAAGCGGGCGTGGACGTGCGCGGCTACTTCGTCTGGTCGCTGATGGACAACTTCGAGTGGGCCTTCGGCTACGAGCGCCGCTTCGGCTTGGTCCATGTCGACTACGCCACGCAAGCGCGCACGCTGAAGGACAGCGCCAGGGCGTTCAGCGAGTTTCTCGCGGCGCGCGCGCAAGGCTGAAGCGCCCGCCGGCTCCCGTTCCCGTTCCCTGCAGTCCAACAAATAGGAGACAAACCATGACCCGCACCGCGTTCAAGACCCTCGCCACCGCCGTGGCCGCTGCTGCCATGCTGGCCGCCACCGCCGCCCAGGCCCAGAAGGCCGAAGTCATCCACTGGTGGACCTCGGGCGGCGAATCGGCCGCGGTGAAGGAGCTCGCCGACGCCTACACCAAGGCCGGCGGCACCTGGGTGGACGCCGCGGTGGCCGGCGCCGAGAACGCGCGCGCCGCCGCGATCAACCGCATCGCCGGCGGCAACCCGCCCGCTGCCGCGCAGTTCAACACCTCCAAGCAGTACCACGACGTGATCGCCGAGGGCCTGCTGAACGACATCGACCCCGTGGCCGCCAAGGAAGGCTGGGACAAGCTGCTGCCCAAGCCCATCATCGACAGCATCAAGGTCAAGGGCCACTACTACGCGGTGCCGGTCAACATCCACAACCCGACCTGGTTCTGGTACTCCAAGGCCGCGCTGCAAAAGGCCGGCGTCGCGGCCGAGCCCAAGACCATCGACGAATTCTTCGCCGCGCTGGACAAGCTCAAGGCCGCCGGCCTGGTGCCGCTGGCGCTGGGCGGCCAGGGCTGGCAGGAGTGGATCACCTTCTACAGCATCGTGCTGCACGTGGGCGGCAAGGACGCCTACCTCAAGTTCTTCAAGGACCACGACCCGGCCAGCGTCAATGCCCCCGCCTTCCGCAAGGCCCTGGCCGCGCTGAAGAAGCTGCACGACTATGTCGACGCCGGCTCGCCCGGCCGCAACTGGAACGACGCCACCGCGATGGTCATCACCGGCAAGGCCGGCTTCCAGATCATGGGCGACTGGGCCAAGGGCGAGTTCACCGGCGCCAAGCAGACGGCCGGCAAGGAGTTCGGCTGCTTCGCCGGCTTCGGCGCGGCGGCGCCCTACATGATCGCCGGCGATGTCTTCGTCTTCCCCAAGACCAGCGACAAGACCGCCATCCAGGCGCAGCACAAGCTCGCCACCGTCTTCACCGCGCCGGCCACGCAGGTGGCGTTCAACAACAAGAAGGGCTCCATCCCGGTGCGCACCGACGTGGACAGCAGCAAGATGGACCTCTGCGCCCAGGCCGGCGTGCAGGCGCTGAAAGACCCGGCGCGCCACATCGCCAACCCCGATATGCTGATGACCCCCGACATGGTGGGTGCGGTGCAGGACGTGGTCAGCAAGTTCTGGAACACCAACCAGTCGGTGGACGACGTCGCGAAGGCGCTGCAAGGCGCGCTGAAGGGCTGATCGCCCGCCCCTCCCCGGCCCGCCCCGCGCGGGCCGGCCCCACCAGCCGACCGCGGAGGCCCGCCATGGCCCGTTCCACCGTGCCCGTTGCCGGGCGCAAACGCCCCGCGAAGGCCCGCCCCTGGCGCGCCCTCGCCGCCCAGTTCGCGCTGCTGCCGATGGCGGTCACGGTGCTGGGCGTCTATGTCGGCACCGTGCTGTGGTCGATGCGCATCTCGGTCAGCAGCTCGCGCATCTTCCCGCGGGACGACTTCGTCGGCCTGGCGCAGTACCGGCGCCTGTTCGAGACTGAGCGCTGGAACATCTCGCTGCACAACCTGGTGGTCTTCGGCGTGCTCTTCATCGCCGCCTGCCTGGTGCTGGGTTTCCTGCTCGCGGTCTTCCTCGACCAGCGGGTGCGCGGCGAGGGGCTGCTGCGCACGGTCTTCCTCTACCCCTATGCGATGTCCTTCGTCGCCACCGGGCTGGTCTGGCAGTGGATGCTCAACCCCGAGCTCGGCATCCAGTCCAGCGTGCGCAGCCTGGGCTTCCCCGGCTTCGAGTTTGCGTGGATCGTCAGCCAGGACAAGGTCATCTACACCATCGTGATCGCCGCCGTCTGGCAGGCCTCGGGCCTGGTGATGGCCGTGCTGCTGGCGGGCCTGCGCGGGATCGACGAGTCGCTGTGGCACGCGGCGCGGGTCGACGGCGTGCCGCGCTGGCGCTACTACCTCAGCATCGTGCTGCCGCAGCTGCGCCCGGCCTTCGGCACCGCCTTCGTGCTGCTGGCGGTGGGCGTCGTGAAGGTCTTCGACGTGGTGGTCGCGATGACGCAGGGTGGGCCCGGCACCGCCAGCGAGGTGCCGGCCAAGTTCATCATGGACAACCTGTTCGGCCGCGCCAACGTGGGGCTGGCCTCGGCCGCCTCGACGGTGATGCTGCTGACCGTGCTGGCGCTGCTGCTGCCCTGGTGGTATGCGCGGGCGGTGCAGGGGCGCCGGGAGCGGCGGGCATGAACGCCGGCACGCACATCGCGGCGAAGCCGGTGGGCCAGGGCCAGGCATCGGCCGCCCCTTCCGGCGCCAGTCCCACCGCCGGTGCCAGTGCCGGCGCGAACTTGCGCCCCGCCGCGCGCAACGTCAGGCCGCAGCGCAGCCACTTCACGCCGGCCCGGCTCGGCGTCTACGCGCTGCTGCTCAGCTCGGCCGCCTTCTTCCTGCTGCCGCTGTACGTGATGCTCACCACGTCGCTGAAGCCGATGGAGGAGATACGCCTCGGCAACCTCTTCGCGCTGCCGCTGCACGCCACGATAGACCCGTGGATACAGGCCTGGTCCAGCGCCTGCACCGGGCTGGACTGCAGCGGCATCCAGGTCGGCTTCTGGAACTCGGTCAAGATCGTCGTGCCCAGCACCGTCATCTCGATCTTCTTCGGCGCGCTGAACGGCTACGCGCTGTCGTTCTGGCGGGTCAAGTGGGCGGGCTGGCTGTTCGGCATCCTGATGTTCGGCGCCTTCGTGCCCTACCAGGTGATGATCTTCCCGCTGGTGCGGGCGCTGGCGGCCGTGAACCTGTTCGGCAGCCTGCCGGGCATCGTGCTGATACACACCGTCTTCGGCATGCCGGTGATGACGCTGCTGTTCCGCAACTACTACGCCGGCGTGCCGGTGGAGCTGTTCAAGGCGGCGCGCATCGACGGCGGGGGTTTCTGGCGCATCTTCTTCCAGCTCATGCTGCCGATGTCGCTGCCCATCATCGCGGTGGCCGTGATCATGCAGCTCACCAACATCTGGAACGACTTCCTGCTCGGCCTGGTGTTCGCCGGGCGCGAGAACCTGCCGATGACGGTGCAGCTCAACAACGTCATCAACACCACCACCGGCGAGCGCCTCTACAACGTGAACATGGCCGCGACCATCCTCACGTCCATGGTGCCGCTGGTCATCTACCTGGTTTCCGGGCGCTGGTTCGTGCGCGGTATCGCCGCCGGCGCGGTCAAGGGATAAGCCATGTCAAACGTCACCATCGAAGACCTCGATATCCGCCTCTCGGGCATCGACATCATCAGCAAGCTGAACCTGCAGGTCAGCGAAGGCGAGTTCCTGGTGCTGCTGGGCCCCTCGGGCTGCGGCAAGTCCACCCTGCTGCACAGCATCGCCGGGCTGATCGACGTGCACGACGGCCGCATGGAGATCGCCGGCAACGACGTCACCTGGGCCGACCCCAAGGACCGCGGCATCGGCATGGTGTTCCAGTCCTACGCGCTGTACCCGACCATGACGGTCGAGAAGAACATGGCCTTCGGCCCGCGCATCGCCGGCGTGCCCAAGGCCGAGATCGCCAGGCGGGTGGAGCGCGCCGCGAGGATGCTGCACCTCACCGAGCTGCTGCAGCGCAAGCCGGCCCAGCTCTCGGGCGGCCAGCGCCAGCGCGTGGCCATCGGCCGGGCCCTCGTGCGCGAGGCCTCGGTGTTCCTGTTCGACGAGCCGCTCTCCAACCTCGACGCCAAGCTGCGCGGCGAGCTGCGCCGCGAGCTCAAGCAGCTGCACAAGGAGCTGGGCGCGACGATGATCTACGTCACCCACGACCAGGTCGAGGCGATGACGCTGGCCAGCCGCATCGCGGTGATGAAGGCCGGCAAGATCCAGCAGATCGACACGCCGGGCAACGTCTATGCACGGCCGGTCAACATGTTCGTCGCCGGTTTTCTCGGCGCGCCCAGCATGAACTTCGTCGAAGGCCTGCTTGAGCGGGTGGACGGGCGCGTGTGGTTCGCGGCGCCGACGCTGCGCATCGACGTCTCCGCCTACCCCTTTGCCCAGAGCCCGCAGGCCGGCCAGGCCGCGGTGCTGGGCGTGCGGCCCGAGCACATCGCGCTCTCGCCCGACGGCACCGAGCTCGCCGGCAGCGCGCTGGTCTCGCTGGTCGAGCCCATGGGCTCCAACCAGGTGGTGTGGCTGGACGCGCAGGGCGTCTCGCTGGCGGTCGATGCCGACGCGCAGTTCACGCCCGCGCTGGACCGCAGAATAGGCTTCACGATCGCGCCGGCGCATGTCTCGCTGTTCGACCGCCAGAGCCAAGAGCGCCTGTAAGCCGCATGGCCACGATCAAGGACGTCGCGCGGCTGGCCGGAGTGGGCGTGGGCACCGCCTCGCGCGCGATCTCGGGCAACGGCGCGGTCTCGGCCGACGCACTGGCGCGTGTCAACCAGGCCGTCGCGGCGCTGGACTTCCGCCCCTCCAACGTGGCGCGGGCTCTCTCCACCAAGACGACCGGCATGGTGGGCATCTACGTGCCCGACTTTGCCGGCGACTTCTACGGCCCCATCCTGCAGACGGTGGACAGCGAGCTGCGCGCGGTGAACCGCCACATGGTGGCCGCCAACGGCTGCGGCCTCGGCGGCGCCAACGACGACCCGCGCCAGCAGGCGCTGGACGGCATCCGCTTCCTGATCGAGCGCGAGTGCGACGGCGTACTGGTGATGAGCAATGCGATGGAGCATGCCGACTTCGACGCGCTGTGGGCCCGCATGCCGCGCCTGGTGCTGCTCAACCAGACCAGCCCGGCCCACGCCCAGCAGTGCTTCTCCACCGACCACGAGCTGGCCGGCCGCCTGGCCGCGCGCGCCCTGCTCTCGCGCGGCCACCGCGAGCTGGCCTGCATAGGCGGGCCGCACAGCGCGCCCGACAACGAAAAGCGCATGGCCGGCTTCCACGACGAGCTCGCGCAGCACGGCGTGCGCATCCCGCGTTCGCGCCAGGCCGAGGGCAACTTCAGCTTCGACGGCGGCCACGCCGCGGCCCGCTCGCTGCTCAGGAAGGGCCCGGCCTTCACCGCCCTCTTCTGCGCCAACGACGTGATGGCGATGGCCGCGATCGCCTGCTTCGGCCAGGCGGGCGTGCGGGTGCCGCAGCAGCTCTCGGTGATGGGCTTCGACGACAGCGCGCTGGCCCGCTACACCACGCCGGCGCTGACCACCGTGCGCGTGCCCATCGTGCACACGGCGGCGAGCGGCTGCCGCTACCTGCTGAACCAGTGCTACGGCCTCTCGCTGCCCGTAGAGCGCGACTTCCCGCCCGAGGTGGTGTGGCGGGACTCGGTGGCGACCGGACCTCATGAGCAGCACGCGCCAGTTGCGCAGACCGCGCCGACGACCGGCGCCTGACACCGCGCCCAACCCCGGAGACAAGACCCATGGCCATCCCTCTCGGCATCATCGGCGTCGGCAACATCTTCCCGGCCTACCTCAAGACGCTGCAGCGCAGCCGCCTGTTCGATATCGTCGGCGTGGCGGACGGCATGCCGGCCGCGGCCAAGCGCCGCGCGCAGGAGTTCGGCCTGCGCGCGCTCAGCGTCGAGCGGCTGCTG
Organism: Ideonella sp.; assembly: GCA_035460745.1. Lineage (GTDB taxonomy): Bacteria > Pseudomonadota > Gammaproteobacteria > Burkholderiales > Burkholderiaceae_C > Ideonella. Next base: position 6,988 of record DATHWJ010000055.1, read on the forward strand.
GCGAGCGACGCCCAGGTCGTGCTCAACCTGACCCCGCCGCTGGCCCACCACGAGGTCGGCCTGCAGGTGCTGGGCGCCGGCAAGCACCTCTTCACCGAGAAGCCGCTGGCCGCCAGCTTCAAGCAGGGCAAGGAGCTCGCGGCGCAGGCCAGGCGGCGCGGCCTGCGCCTGGGCTGCGCGCCCGACACCTTCCTCGGCGCCGGCGCGCAGGCGCTGCGCGCGCTGGTGGACGCCGGCACGGTGGGCCCCATCCGCCACGGCACGGCCCACTTCATGAACCACGGGCCCGACGACTGGCACCCCAACCCGGGCTTCTTCTACCGCCACGGTGCCGGCCCGATGTTCGACATGGGCGTGTACTACCTGACCCACCTGGTGCATGCGCTGGGCCCTGTGCGCAGCGTGCGCGGCAGCGCTGGCGCCACCCATGCACGCCGGCTGGTGCGCGCGGGCGACAACGCCGGCCAGGCCATATCGGTCGAGGTGCCGACCCACTTCGTCAGCCAGTTGCAGTTCGCCGGCGGCGCGCAGATCACGCTCACCGCCAGCTTCGACGTCTGGCAGCACACCCATGCTCCCATCGAGCTCTACGGCGACGAAGGCACGCTGCTGGGCCACGACCCCAACCGTTTCGGCGGCACCGTGCGCTATGCGCGCCAGCGCGAGCCCTGGCAGCGCGCGCCCGGCGGCCGGCCCTACACCACCAACGCGCGCGGCATCGGCCTGATCGACATGGCGCTGGCGATCGCCGAACAGCGCGAGCACCGCTGCAGCGGCGCGCTCGCGCTGCACGTGCTCGAGGTGATGGACGCCGCGCTCGAGGCCGGCCGCAGCGGCCGAGCGCAAACGCTCACCACCACCTGCGAGCGGCCGGCGCCGCTGGACGGCAAACTCTTTTGAGACGGAGGGCTCGGCGATGAAGATCTCGGTACAGCTCTACAGCCTGCGCGACGTCGGCGACTTCGACGCACAACTGGCCCTGGCGCGCGAGTGCGGCTTCGAGTGGGTGGAGACCGTGGCGCTGCACGAACTCAGCCCCACAGCCTTCGCCGAGAAGGTCGCCTGGCACGGCCTGCGCGTGTCGTCCATGCACGTCTCGCTGGCGGCGCTGGAGGCGCTGGACGCGGGCCCGGTCGCGGTGATCGAGGCCTGCAGGCTCACGCAGTGCCCGCTGGTGGTGATGCCCTTCCTGCCCATGGGCGAGCGCCCCGCCGACGCCGCAGCGTGGCGCGCCATGGGCCGCCGCCTCGCGGGCCTGGGCGAACAACTCGCCGCCGCCGGCCTGCGGCTGGCGTACCACAACCACGATTTCGAGTTCCTGCACTACGAAGGGCGCCCGGCGCTCGACTGGCTGTTCGAACAGGCCGCGCCATCGCAACTCGGCTGGGAAGCCGACCTCGGCTGGGTCTGCCGCTCCGGTGCCGACCCCTGGCACTGGCTGCAGCGCCTGGGCGACCGCCTGGCCGCCGTGCATGCCAAGGACGTGGCCGCCGCGGGCCAGGCCATCGCCGAAGACGGCTGGGCCGCGCTGGGCCAGGGCGTGCTGCCTTGGGACCGCCTGCTGCCCCACCTCGCCTCGCGCACCGACCTCATCGTCTTCGAGCACGACATGCCGCGCGACGCCAAGGCCATCCTGCAGGTGAGCCGGGCGTTTCTGGCGAGGCATGCCGGGCACTGAGTTGCGCCGGGAAGCCGCACCGCGGACTCAAGCCAAGTCCAGCAGTTCCCGGCGCAGGTTGCGCAGCGGCATCTCCGGGCCGGCGACGCGCAGCCACCCGCCCTCGGCGATGATCTGGATCTCCGCCTCGCGCCAGCGCACGAAGTGGGGCACCTGCTGCCGGTAACGCATCGGCTGGCCCTCGGCCTTCATCGAGACATAGCCGATGCCGCGCGTGGCCAGCACCAGCACCTGGCCCACGTCGCGCCCGCGCAGCGACCGCACCCGGAACTCCGCCGGCAGCGTCCACACCAGCGAAGGCAGGGTCCCGATCGCCATGCCGGCGAACAGCAAGGGCCGCGGCACATCGACCTCCAGCAGCAAAAAGACCAGCTCGACCGCCAGGAACGCCAGGCAGAGCCAGGCCAGCCACGAGACGAACTGCGACCACGACTGGATCAGCGCCCAGCGCTGCAGGCCGCGGCCGGTCATCTTGAGTTCGGTGAT
>DATHWJ010000056.1:0-4982 GCA_035460745.1 Ideonella sp.
GAGTCCGACAAGGCCTCGATGGAGATCCCGTCCAGCCATGCCGGCACGGTCAAGGAGCTGAAGGTCAAGCTCGGCGACAAGGTCAGCGAGGGCTCGGTGATCCTGGTGCTCGAGGCCACCGGGGCCGCGGCGGCGAGCCCCGCGCCGGCGCCTGCTGCGGCCGCAGCCGCAGCCCCAACCGCAGCCGCACCGGCTGCAGCGTCTGCCGGGCCTGCGCCGACGGCCGGCCGCTTTGCCGGCCAGGCCGACATCGAGTGCGAGATGCTCGTGCTCGGTGCCGGCCCGGGAGGCTACTCGGCCGCGTTCCGCAGCGCCGACATCGGCATGAAGACGGTGCTGGTCGAGCGCTACGCCACGCTCGGCGGCGTCTGCCTGAACGTCGGCTGCATCCCGTCGAAGGCGCTGCTGCACACCGCCAGCGTGATGGACGAGGTCAAGTCGCTGGGCCACCACGGCATCAAGTACGCGGCGCCCGAAGTCGACGTGAACGCGCTGCGCGGCTTCAAGGACGGTGTCGTCAAGAAGCTCACCGGCGGCCTGGCCGGCATGGCCAAGGCGCGCAAGGTCGAGGTCGTCACCGGTGTCGGCAGCTTCCTCGATCCGCACCACCTCGAAGTCGTCGCCGCCGACGGCGCCAAGAAGGTCGTCAAGTTCGCCAAGGCCATCATCGCCGCGGGCTCGCAGGCGATGAAGCTGCCCTTCATGCCCGACGACGAACGCGTCGTCGACTCCACCGGCGCGCTGCTGCTCAAGGGCATCCCCAAGCGCATGCTGGTGGTGGGCGGCGGGATCATCGGTCTGGAGATGGCCACCGTCTACTCGACGCTGGGCACGCGCATCGACGTCGTCGAGATGCTCGACGGCCTGATGCAGGGCGCCGACCGCGACCTGGTCAAGGTGTGGGAAAAGGTCAACGCGCCACGCTTCGACAACGTGATGCTCAAGACCAAGACCGTCGGCGCGAAGGCGACGCCGGCCGGCATCGAGGTGAGCTTCGAAGGCGAGAAGGCGCCCCAGGGCCCGCAGGTCTACGACCTGGTGCTGGTGGCCGTGGGCCGCAGCCCGAACGGCAAGAAGATCGCCGCCGACAAGGCCGGCGTGGCCGTCACCGAGCGCGGCTTCATCGACGTCGACAAGCAGATGCGCACCAACGTGCCGCACATCTTCGCGATCGGCGACATCGTCGGCCAGCCGATGCTCGCGCACAAGGCGGTGCACGAGGCGCATGTGGCGGCCGAGGCGGCGCACGGCGAGGCGGCGTTCTTCGACGCGCGCCAGATTCCGTCGGTGGCCTACACCGACCCCGAGGTCGCCTGGGCCGGCAAGACCGAGGAGCAGTGCAAGGCCGAAGGCCTGAAGGTCGGCAAGGCTGTGTTCCCCTGGGCCGCCTCGGGCCGCGCCATCGCGAACGGGCGCGACGAAGGCTTCACCAAGCTGCTGTTCGACGCGGCCACGCAGCGCATCGTCGGCGGCGGCATCGTCGGCATGCACGCCGGCGACCTGATCAGCGAGGTCTGCCTGGCCATCGAGATGGGCTGCGAGCCGAGCGACATCGGCAAGACGATCCACCCGCACCCGACGCTGGGCGAATCGATCGGCATGGCCGCCGAGGTCTTCGAAGGCCATTGCACCGACCTGCCGCCGCAGAAGAAGAAGTAGGGCGGACGCCAACCCCCGTCAAGGCAAGACCACCGGAGACCTCCATGTCAGACAAGCTGCGCGAAGCCGCCCTCGACTACCACCGCTATCCCACCCCGGGCAAGATCTCGGTCACGCCGACGAAGGCGATGGCGACGGCACGCGACCTGTCGCTGGCCTATTCGCCCGGTGTCGCCGATGCCTGCATGGCCATCGTCGACGATCCGCTCGAAGCCGGCAACCTCACCGCCCGCAGCAACTTGGTGGCGGTCATCACCAACGGCACGGCCGTGCTGGGCCTGGGCAACATCGGGCCACTGGCCAGCAAGCCGGTGATGGAAGGCAAGGGCTGCCTGTTCAAGAAATTCGCCGGCATCGATGTGTTCGACATCGAGCTGGCCGAGAACGACCCCGACGCGCTGATCGAGACGATCGCCCGCATGGAGCCCACCTTCGGTGGCATCAACCTCGAGGACATCAAGGCGCCGGAGTGTTTCTACATCGAGACCCGGCTGCGCGAGCGCATGAAGATCCCGGTCTTCCACGACGACCAGCACGGCACCGCCATCGTCGCCGCGGCGGCGATCCTCAACGCGCTCAAGCATGTGGGGAAGAACATCGCCGAGGTGAAGCTGGTGGCCTCCGGCGCCGGCGCGGCGGCGCTGGCCTGCCTGGACCTGGCGGTGAGCCTGGGCCTGAAGCGCGAGAACATCCTGGTCAGCGATGCCAAGGGCGTGGTCTACCTCGGCCGCACCGAGGGCATGGACCCGAACAAGTCGCGCTACGCCCGCGACACCAGCGCACGCACGCTGGGCGAGGTGATCGCCGGGGCTGACATCTTCCTCGGCCTGTCGGCCGGCGGCGTGCTCAAGCCCGAGATGGTCAAGGCGATGGCCCGCGATCCGATCATCCTGGCGATGGCCAACCCGACACCGGAGATCATGCCGGAGGAGGCGCTGGCGGTGCGGCCCGACGCGGTCATCGGCACCGGCCGCTCGGACTACCCGAACCAGGTCAACAACGTCCTGTGTTTTCCGTTCATCTTCCGCGGCGCGCTGGACGCCGGCGCCACCACCATCAACGAGGCGATGAAGCTGGCCGCGGTGCGCGCCATCGCGGAGCTCACGCATGCCGAGATCCCCGAAGTGGTGGCGCAGGCCTACGGCGCGAGCGGCCTGCGCTTCGGCCGCGACTACCTGATCCCCAAGCCCTTCGACCCGCGCCTGATCGAGGTGGTGGCGCCGGCCGTGGCGCAGGCCGCGATGGACAGCGGCGTGGCGACTCGCCCGATCGCCGACATGCCGGCCTACCGGCAGAAGCTGTCGCAGTTCGTCTACCAGTCGGGCAGCAGCATGCAGCCGCTGTTTGCGGCGGCCAAGCGCGCACCTCAGCGCGTCGTCTATGCCGAGGGCGAGGACGAGCGGGTGCTGCGCGCGGCGCAGGTGGTGGTCGACGAAGGCCTGGCCCGGCCGCTGCTGCTGGGCCGGCCCGACACGATCACCCAGCGCATCGCGGAGTTCGGCCTGCGCCTGGCGCCGGGCAAGGACTGCGAGATCGTCAGCCCGCTCGATCCCGCGGTCTATGGCGACGCCGCCGACGACTACTTCCAGCTCAAGCGGCGCGACGGGATCTCGCGCGCGATGGCGAAGGTCGAGATGCGCAGCCGCTGCACGCTGCTGGCGGCCATGCTGGTGCGCCAGGGGCGGGCCGACGCGATGCTGTGCGGCACCTTCGGCAACTACGGCGAGCACCTGCGGCATGTGCGCGACGTGATCGGCCTGCGTCCGGACACCCAGACGCTGGCCGCGATGCAGATGCTGATGCTGCCCGGGCGCCAGCTGTTCATCTGCGACACCCACGTCAATCGCGACCCGAGCGCCGAACAGGTGGCCGAGATCGCGCTGCTGGCCGCCGAAGAGGTGCGCCGCTTCGGCGTGACGCCGAGCGTGGCCCTGCTGTCGCACTCCAGCTTCGGCGGTTCGGATGCGCCGTCGGCCGTGAAGATGCGCCAGGCCCTGGGCCTGGTGAAGAAACGCGACCCGAAGCTCGCGATCGAGGGCGAGATGCGCGGCGACGCGGCGCTGTCCAAGACCATCCTCGACCACGAGTTCCCGGGCTCGGCGCTCGGCGGCGAAGCCAACGTGCTGGTGATGCCGAACGTGGATGCCGCCAACATCTCCTACAACCTGCTGCGCATCGCCGCCGGCAACGGCATCACCGTCGGCGGGATCCTGCTCGGCGCGGCGCGGCCGGTGCACATCCTGACGCCGTCGTCGACGGTACGCCGGATCGTCAACATGACGGCCCTGGCGGTGGTCGATGCCACCTTGCAGCGTGCGGGGTCCCATGGCATCGACTGAGCCGGTCCGCGTCGTCGCGGGCCCGCAGCGCGGCCTGGCCAAGACCGCGCGCATCCCGATCAAGGTGGCGGCAGGGCAGGCCCTGCCCAAGCCGGACTGGATACGGGTGCGGGTGTCGCAGACCGAGGCATTCCGCCAGGTCAAGCTGGCGCTGCGCGAGGCCAGGCTGCACACGGTGTGCGAGGAAGCCTCGTGCCCGAACATCGGCGAGTGCTTCGGCAAGGGCACGGCCACCTTCATGGTGCTGGGCGATCTGTGCACGCGCCGCTGCCCGTTCTGCGACGTGGCCCACGGGCGGCCGCAGCCGCCGGACCCGCTCGAGCCGCAGCAGCTGGCCGACACGGTGGCGCGGCTGGGCCTGAGCTACGTCGTCATCACCAGCGTCGACCGCGACGACCTGCGCGACGGCGGCGCCGCGCACTTCGCGGCCTGCATCCGCGCGGTGCGGCAGCGTTCGCCGCGCACGCGGATCGAGGTGCTGACCCCCGACTTCCGCGGCCGCGCCGACCTGGCGCTCGACATCCTGGCCGCCGACCCGCCGGACGTCATGAACCACAACCTCGAAACCGTGCCGCGCCTGTACCGCGAGGCGCGGCCCGGGGCCGACTACGCCCATTCGCTGCAGCTGCTGCAGTCGTTCGCGCGGCGCTGCCCCGGCGTGCCGACCAAGTCGGGGCTGATGCTGGGCCTGGGGGAGACCGACGCCGAGGTCCTGGAGGTCCTGCACGACCTGCGCCGCCACGGCGTGCAGATGCTGACCGTCGGCCAGTACCTGCAGCCGCGGCCGGGCAACCTGGCGGTGCAGCGCTACGTCGAGCCGCCGCAGTTCGAGGCGCTCGCGGCGCAGGCGCGGGCGCTGGGTTTTGCCCACGCCGCCTGCGGACCCCTGGTTCGATCGAGCTACCACGCCGACCAGCAGGCGCACGCCGCTGGCGTCTGAGGTCAGACCCCACATCGCAAGGAGACATCCGGTGGACCACCAAC
>DATHWJ010000057.1:0-17946 GCA_035460745.1 Ideonella sp.
GATCAGGCCCATCTCCACCGCCAGCAGGCGGTGGAAGGAGTGGGCATTGGGCACGGTCACCAGCAGGCGGCCGCCGGGGGCCAGGTGCGCGAGGGCGGCGGCCAGCAGCGCCTCGGGCGCCTGGGTCTCGTGGATCACGCCGGAGACGATCACCAGGTCGCAGCAGGGCGCCTCGGTGGGCAGGCCGTCGGCCTCGGCCAGCTGGGCGTGTTCGATGTAGTTCTCGATCACCACCACCTCGGCCCGCCCGGCCGCCCAGTCGCGCGCCTTCTGCGCGTAGCGGTGGGCCGGCTCGACGACCGTCCAGCGCTCGGGCAGCAAGCCCTGGGCCCAGGCGCGCTCGGCCAGCAGCACCGGTCCGCAGCCCACCTCCAGCACGCGCCTGGGCTGCAGCCGCTGCAGGATGCGCAGGTTGCACTGCAGCCGCGCTTCCAGGCAGACCTCTTCGAAGTCGATGTGGTCGTCGTGGCGCTGGGCGTACTCGTTGGCGTCGAGCAGCTTGCCTTCGGGTGGCGGGGTTTGAAGGGGGGTCATGGTGGCTTGCCCTGCTCGAAGAATGCGCGCACGGCCCGGCACACGGCCAGCACCTGCGGCGCCTGCAAATGAGGCCCCATCGGCAGGCTCAACACCTGCTCGCACAGCGCGTCGGCACGCGAGCGGCCGGCCGGCGCCAGCGCGGCGAACGGCGGGAAGCGGTAGACCGGCTTGGGGTAGTGGATCAGGCTGGCCATGCCGGCCTGGGTGAGCCCGTGCTGCAAGGCGTCGCGCCGCCCGGTGCGCACGACGAAGAGGTGCCAGACGGCCTCGTCCAGCCCGGCCGCGTCCGGCAGCAGCAGGTCGCCGACGCCCGCCAGCTCGGCCAGGTAGAGCCGGGCCAGCTCGCGGCGGCGCTGGTTGTGCTCGGCCAGCCGCGCCAGGCGCACGCGCAGGAAGGCGGCCTGGAGTTCATCGAGCCGGCTGTTGACGCCCGCCTGCTCGTGCTGGTAGCGCTGGCTGGCGCCGTAGTTGCGCAGCTGGCGCAGGCGGTGCGCGAGGGCGTCGTCGTCGGTGGTGATGGCGCCGGCGTCGCCGAAGGCGCCGAGGTTCTTGCCCGGGTAGAAGCTGAAGCAGCTGGCCAGGCCGAAGCTGCCTATCGCCCGGCCGGCGTGGCGCGCGCCCTGGGCCTGGGCGGCGTCCTCGATCAGCACCAGGCCACGTTCGGCGCAGAGCGCTTCGGTGGCGGCGATGTCGGTCGCCTCGCCGTAGAGATGCACCGGCAGCACCGCGCGGGTGCGCGGCGTCAGCGCCGCGGCGATGCCCTCGGTATCGATCAGGAAGCGGCCCGGCGCGGGCTCGACGGCGCGCGGCACGGCCCCCACCTGCTCCACCGCCAGCCAGGTCGCGATGAAGGTGTGGGCCGGCACCAGCACCTCGTCGCCGGGGCCTATGCCGGCGGCGCGCAGCGCGAGCGTCAGCGCGTCCAGCCCGTTGCCCACGCCGATCGCGTGGCGCCGCCCGCAGGCCGCGGCAAAGGCCTGCTCGAAGGCCTCGCCCTCGTCGCCGAGTATCCAGCGGCCGCTGGCCATCACGCGCCGGTAGGCGGCGTCGTACTCGGCCTGGTCTTCCAGGTAGAGGGCGTGCAGGTCGAGGAAGGGAATGCTCACGCTGCCACCTCGGCGACCCAGGCCAGCTCGCGCTTGACCAGATCGAGGTTGACGCGGTAGGGCCCGTTCAGCATCGAGGTGCGGCGGAATTCCGCCTCGGTGCGGCCGAGCAGCCAGCGGTGCTGCTGGCCGCGCACCAGCGAGAGATCGACGAAAGTGGCCTGCGACTCCTCCTCCTTGAAGATGGAGAGCACGCGCGCCCCCGCACCGGCGAACATCAGGTTGCTGAAGCCGGCCCCCGGCGGCGCCGCGATGCCGCGCGCGTTGCCGAAGAGCTTGACCTGCTCGGCGAGGTTGAGCAGCTCGGGTTCGACGATGAAGAAGCCCATGCGCTCGGCGACGGCCATGATCTCGTCCTCGTCGATCAGCGGCCGGTCCATCGCCTGGCGGCGCGAGATGAAGACCAGCGGGTGCTTGTGCTCCGGCAGCTCGGGGTTGGCCAGCGCGGCGGCCTGCAGCGTATCGGCCAGCTCGGTGACCAGCGTGGTGGAGGTGAACTCCACCGGCTGCACCACCAGCGCATCGGCCAGCAGCAGATCCTGCTCCTGCTTGTAGGGCCGCATCTGCTCGGGCCGCAGGCCGATCAGCTCCAGCGAGCTCGTCATCCAGACCGAGAGCTCCTCGGGCACCAGCAGCCGGCGCTGGTCGAGCAGGCCGCGGCGCTGCAGGGCGTTGATGCGGGCCAGTATCAGCAGCATCCAGTGGTAGTAGTTGCGATGCACGATCGCATCCATGTTGCCCAGCACCACCACCGGCTCGTCGATGCACTCGGCGGCGGCGGGCTTGAGCATCGCGGTGCCGCGCCGGCCGCGCTCCAGCACATTGGCATGCCGGTAGGGGTAGCTGCCCATGCTGAGGTGCCAGGGCTCGGGCAGCAGCATCGCCGGGGCGGCGCCGGCCGCGGCGGGCGCGGCGACCAGCGCATAGGAGTTGCGCACCAGCAGCCCGCGCGCCTGCACGGTGGCCATCCTCACCGCGGGGATCCAGTGCGCCACCGTGTGCACCACGCCGTCGCCGCGGATGTAGTCGTAGCTGCCGTGGCGCACCGGTTCGTCGATCAGCAACTGATGCTCGCCGCCCTGCCCGGCCGCCCACGCGGGCCAGTGCTGCAGGCCCAGCACCTCGGCCTGGTCGCCCTGCCCGGCGAGCTGCCCGGCCTGGGTGGCGGAGTCCAGCTCGCCCAGGTCCAGCCGGCAGCGCTGCACCAGCCCCCACAGCACCGCGTCGCCGACGCCGCCGCTGGCCTGCGAAATGCCCAGCTGCGCCTGCACCCGGGCCAGCAGGTCCAGCGCGGCGGGCGCGTCCTCCAGCCGCAGCAGGCGGTCGACCAGCAGGTCGACCAGGTCGAACACGACGCGCAGGTGATTGATGCCAGCCAGCCAGTCGCCCGGCTGCGCCAGCACGTGGGTGCCGACCAGCACGGCGTGGCGCGCCACGCCGTCGAGCATCACCTTGCAGCGGTAGGGGTCCAGCGTGCCGTACTGCGGGCCGGTGGGCACCGGGATGGCGGCGATGAACTGGGCGGTGCGCTGGTAGGCGGTGTCGGCCACGCTGCAGATGGCGCGCGCGAAGCTCAGCGCCGCCTGGGCGTTGAGCGTGCCCAGCGTGGGCAGCAGCTCGGCCAGCGACTGCAGCGAGGCGTCCATCAGCCGCTGCATCTCGGCGGCGTCGGGCTCGCTGCCGTGCTCGGGGTCGTGGTTCATCAGCGGCGCCAGCAGCTGCAAGCCGGGCGCCAGCGCGCCGTGCTCCTCGGGGCGCAGGCGCAGCACCTCCAGCTCGTCGGCCAGGGCCTGGGCTTGCTCGGGCTCGGGGGCCAGCTTCACGCTCAGGTGGGCCTGGCGGGCGGCGTCGGCCTCGGGCAGCGGCGCGGCCTCGGCGGCGCGGCGGTACCAGGCCAGCGAGAGATGCTCGGCGTCGAGGTAGAAGAGGTTGCGCGCCAGCCAGAGCGCCGCCTTGGCGTAGCCCGGCGAGCTGGGGCGCAGCGGCTCGATCAGCGCCACCAGCTGCTCGGCGGTGGCGGTGCCGCTGTCGGCCAGCATGCGGGCGCGCAGCATCTGGATGCGCGGCTCGTTGGGGTAGCGCGCCACCACCCGCTGGAGCACCGCATCGACCGGCGCCAGCGGGTCGAAGTGGTGCAGGATGGTCAGCATGGGCACCCAGTTGAGCGCGTCTTCCAGGTTCTCCAGCCCGACCGGCCCGATGCGGCAGAGCCGGCGCATCGCCGCCACGTCCAGCGTGCGCGAGGCCAGTTGCGGCAGACGGCGCAGCAGCAGGTTGCGCAGGTCGGGTGGCAGCGAGGGCTGGTCGAGCGCGGCATGCACCGGCTGGGCCCAGCGGTGGATGCGGCGCAAGGCCTCCAGCGTATCGGCCTCGCGCACCAGCATGCCGAGCAGCATGGCCATGTCGTTGGCCCAGGGCTGGCTGGGGCGCCAGGCGGCGGCCAGCGCGTCGAGCAGGCCGGTCGCAAGCGGCAGCAGGCGGTGCTGGCGGGCCTGGCGCAGCAGGATGCGCGTGACCGGCGCCCAGGCGGGCTCCAGCAGGTGCGGGCCGGGTGGGCCGGCAAACTCCAGCAGGCGGTCGGGGCCTGCGAGGTCGTTCATCAGTTGCAGCAGCCGGGGCTGCTGCGGCAGCGCCCGCAGCCGCGCCGGGCCGAGGCCTTGCCAGAGCCCCTCCAGCCCCGCGACCAGGGCCGGCGCCAGCCCGTGGCGGGCCTGCGCCTTGCCCTGCTCGCGCCAGTGGGCGCCCAGCGCCACCAGCAGCCGCGCCAGCGCGGCGTGCGGCTCGCTGCGGTCATGCAGCTTCTCGACCAGGAGCTGCATCTCGGGCAGATGGAGCTTCTGCTCGTCACAAACCGCCAACAGACCGTCTACCGCTTGCCAGATATCGCTCACCCGACCACCCTTGGCTACTGCCGCTAAAGGCTTCAAGTATCCGACAGGCTCAGCGCGCCCCCTCGCTGACCCACGCCAGCTCGCGGCGCAGCAGATCGGGGTCGATGCGGTAAGGCGCCCGCGCGGTGGCGCTGGCGGCGAAGCGGGCGTCGCTGCGGCCCAGCAGCCAGCGGTGCGCCTGGCCGCGCAGGATGGAGAGCTCGACGAAGGTGGGCAGGCACTCATCCTCCTTGTAGAGCGAGAGCACGCGGATGCCGGAGGGCGCGAAGACCAGGTTGGCGAAGCCCGCACCCGGCGAGGCCACCACGCAGCCTGCGCTGGCAAACAGCTTGACCTGCTCCAGCACACCCAGCTGCTTGGGGTCGATCACCTCGAAACCCATGCTGGCGGCCACCGCGATGACGCCGTCTTCATCGACCAGTTGCCGGCTGGTGGCGCTCTGGCGGGAGACGAACAGCAGCTTGCGCAGCGGGCCCAGCGGCGCGCCGGCGCCCAGCGCGGCTTCGAGCAGGCGCTCGCGCAGGCTGCCGACCAGGCTGGCCGATGCGAACTCGATGGGCTGCAGCACCATCGCGTCGTCCAGCACCAGGTTCTGGTCGCGGGTGTAGGTCTTGATCTGGTGCTGCGCCACGCCGATCGCGGCCAGCGACTCCTGCATCCACGGCGCCAGCTCGGCCGGCAACAGCAGCCGGCGGCCCACCAGCAGGCCGGCTTCGCTGGCGGCCAGCACGCGCGTCAGCGTCAGCAGCATCCAGCGGTAGTAGTGGCGCTGCACGATGGCGTCCATGTTGCCCAGCACCACCACCGGCTGGCTGATCTGCTGCAGGCGGCCCGGCCGCGTCAGCGTGGCCGCCGCCTCGCCCCGGCTGATCACGCTCAGCGCCTTGTAGGGGTACTCGCCGGTGGCCAGGTGCCAGGCATGCGGCCGCAGCAGGTGGCCCTGCGGGTCGGCGGCCATGAAGGAGCTGCGCACCACCAGGCCCTGGACCGGCAGCGCCTGCAGCTCCACGGCCGGCACGCTGTGCGCCACCCGGTGGATCTCGCCGTCGCCCCGCACGTATTCGAAGCTGCCGGCCCGCGCACCGTCCCGCAGCAGGGTGCGCGGCTTGGCCTGTTGCAGCGCGGCCCAGTCGGCCCAGCCTTTCATCGGCAAGGTCTGCGCGGCGTCGCCGTTGCCGGCGCGCCGGCCGACCTCGTGGGCGGTCTCCAGGTGGCCGGCCTCCAGCTCGCAGCGCTCGGCCAGCCGCAGCAGCACCTCGGCGCCGACACCGCGCATGCGCTGCTGCAGGCCCTGCAGGCTCCGCAGCGCCTGCGCCGGCTCGCCGAGCGCCAGCCATTGCTCGACCAGCACGGTGGCCAGGTCGAGCACGGCCTTGACCTGGCCGCTGCCCTGCAGCAGCGGCTCGCGGGCCAGCGCGTGCTCGCACAGCGCCACGACATGGCGGTAGACGGCATGCAGCACCGCCCGGTGGCGCTGCGGGTCCAGCGTGCCGTAGGCCGGGCCGGCGGGCACCTGCATCGCCTCGGGGCGGGTGGCGGTGCGGCGCAGCGCCGCGTCGGCCACCATGACCAGGCTGCGAACCAGCGGCAAGGCGGCCTCGACCGGCAGCTCCACCGGGCCGGCCAGGCTGCCCTGCAGGTGCTGCAGCGAGGCTTGGGCGGCGGTCGCCATCTCGGCCGCCGCGGGCTCGCTGCCGTGGGTCAGCGGCAGGTTCATCAGCGCCGCCAGCGGCCGCAGCGCCGGCGCCCAGGCGCCGTGGGCCTCGACGTCGAAGCGCAGGCCGGTGTGCTTCAGCGCCGCGGCGTCAGGGTGGTTGGGCTCCAGCCGTGCAGTCAACTGCTGCAGGCGCAGGCGCTGGGTCTCGCCCAGCGGCTGGTGCTCGTCGGCACGCCGGTACCAGGCCAGGGCCTGCTCGTCGGCGCCCAGGTGGAACAGCACGCCGGCCAGCCAGCGCAGCGCGTCTTCGTAGCCCGGTGCCGTGGGCGGCAGCGGCTCGATCAGCTCGACCAGTGCCTGCGGCGTGGGGCTGCCGTTCTGCAGCTGCGAGCGGGCCAGCAGCACGCGCAGCTCGGCGTTGCCCGGGTGCTGCTCGGAGGCCTGCCGCAGCAGCTCGCGCAGCTTGGTGAAGCGGTCGAAGTGCTGTAGCAGCGTCAGCATCTGCACCAGCGAGCCCAGGTGCTCTTCTTCGATGCGCTCGGCGGCCATCGCGGCGCAGAGCTGGCGCATCGCCGGCAGATCGACCGTGCGCCTTGCCACGACGGGCAGGTTGCGCAGCAGGATCAGGCGCAGCTTGGGGTCCAGCGCCGGCAGCGCGAGCGCCCGCAGCAGCGGCGCGGACCAGTTGCGCAGGCGGCCCAGGTCGCCGAGCGCCGGCGTCTCGCGCGCCAGCAGCGCCAGCGCCACCGCGAACTCGCCGGCCCAGGCGCGCCCGCTGCGCCAGGTGGGCGCCAGCAGCTCCACCAGCCGCAGGCTTTGCGGCCAGGCCTTCAGCCGGCGGAACTGGCGCAGCAGCGCGGCGGCCAGCGGCGCGCAGTTCGGCATGCCGAGCTGCAGCGCGAATTCGTTCATCAGCTCGGTCAGCTCAGGCAAGCGGCCCTGCTGGCCCAGCAGCGTCGCCCAGCGCGGGTAGAGCCCGCTGGCCAGGCGCTCGGCGGCGCTCTGGCCGCGCCAGACTGCCGCGGCGCCGCTCTCGAAGGCCTGCATGGCCTGGGGCGGCAAGGCCTCGCTGCGCTCGTTCAGCGCGGCGAGGTAGAAGGCCTGCAACACCTTGGCCAGGGTTTCGCGCTTGTCATGGGCCTTGGCCACCTCCCGTTCCAGCTGAGCCTCGTCGGCCAGGGCCCAGCCTTGCTGGCGGCACAAGGTCAGAATGTTGTTGGCCGCCGCTACGATCTCTTCCACATCAACTCCCATTGAGATTGCCCGCAGGCCGGCGCCAGACGATGGCGCCGCTCGGAGTATCGCAATGGCATGTAAATATCAGCGGTCAGCCGCAACAAGATGTGTCCGAATAGCGGAACAGGTGCACGCACGTTGCCAACTTGCATCGAATTTCACGGCCGAAGTGCCAGTTTTCCGTCCCGTTAGCTGGCGATTGCCGAAGTCGCAGCGGCCGCCGTGCTAGGGGACAGCACCCGGTCCAGCACCCTGGCCTCGAAGGCCGCAAAGTGCGCATCGCCGCGCGAGCGCGGCCGAGCCTGGGGCACCGCCTCGTCGAAGGCCACGTGCTGCTGCTCGATCAGCACCACCCGGTCGGCCAGCGCCACGGCCTCGCCGACGTCGTGGGTGACAAGCAGCGCGGTGAAGCCGTGCTCGCGCCACAGGCGCTCGATCAGCTGCTGCATCTCGATGCGGGTCAGCGCGTCGAGCGCGCCCAGCGGCTCGTCGAGCAGGAGCAGGCGCGGCCGGTGCACCAGCGCGCGCGCCAGGGCCACGCGCTGGCGCTGGCCGCCGGAGAGCACGGCGGGCCAGTCGTTGGCGCGGTCCATCAGGCCTACCTCGGCCAGCGCCCGCAGCGCGCGGGCGCGGGCGTGCTCGCGCGGCAGGCCCAGCGCCACGTTGTCGACCACGCGCTTCCAGGGCAGCAGCCGGGCGTCCTGGTACATGATGCGCACGTCGGCGTGCAAGCGGCCTTGCAGCGCTTCGCCGTCGAGCAGGATGCTGCCGGCGTCGGCCTGCTCCAGCGCCGCCACGTGGCGCAGCAGCGTGCTCTTGCCGCAGCCGCTGCGGCCGACGATGGCGACGAACTCGCCCGGCGCCAGCGCCAGGTCCACCGCCTTCAGCACCGGGCGGCTGCCGTAGGCCTTGTCCAGCCCGCGCACCTGCACCGACAGGCCGGCCGAGACCGGCAGCGCGACATGCGCCTCCGCGCCCACCCACTCGCGCAGCGGCCCGCTGCCGCCCAGGCCGCGCGGCCCCGCCAGCACGCCCTCCGCGGCGCCGAGCGCCTGCGCCTCGATCTCGGTGATCTGCATCATCGCCATTCCCCTCATGCCGTCGCCCCCTGGTAACCGGTGTGCCAGCGCAGCAGCGTGCGCTCCAGCCCGCGCGCGATCAGGTCGGCCAGCTTGCCCAGCGCGGCGTACAGCAGGATGCCGACCAGCACCACGTCGGTCTGCAGGAACTCGCGCGCGTTCATCGTCAGGTAGCCGATGCCTGCCTGCGCCGAGATGGTCTCGGCCACGATCAGGATCACCCACATGAAGCCGAGCGAAAAGCGCAGCCCCACCAGGATGGACGGCAGCGCACCCGGCAGGATCACGTGGCGGTACAGCGCAAAGCCCGACAGGCCGTAGCTGCGCGCCATCTCGACCAGGCCCTTGTCGACCGCGCGGATGCCGTGGTACGTGTTGAGGTAGATCGGGAAGAACACGCCGACCGAGACCAGGAACAGCTTCGCACCCTCGTCGATGCCGAACCACAGGATGACCAGCGGGATCAGCGCCAGCGGCGGGATGTTGCGCAGCATCTGGAAGCTGGAGTCCAGCAGCGTCTCGGCCCAGCGGAAGCTGCCGGTCACCAGCCCCAGCACCAGCCCCAGGCCACCGCCTACGGCCAGGCCGGCCAGCGCCCGGCCACTGCTCACCGCGACGTGGTGCCACAGCTCGCCCGATTGCAGCAGGCCCCAGAAGGCCTTGGCCACCGCCCAGGGCTCGGGCAGCATGCGGCTGGAGAGCCAGCCGTTCTTGGAGGCGATCTCCCAGAAGGCCAGGATGGCCAGCGGCACCAGCCAGGGCAGCACGCGGTGCACCGACCAGGGCGAGGCGGTCTTGTTTTGCATGCGCGGCCCCGTCAGCTCGCCGAGCGGGCCAGCTCGGCCGGCGCGGCGCTGGTCGCCTTCGGCACGATGTGGTTGGCGACGATCTCGCCGAAAGGCCCGCTGAGCGCCGGCGCGGCGATGCGCTGCTGCACCGAGAGCGGCAGCAGCGGGAACACCAGCTCGGCGAAGCGGTAGGCCTCCTCCAGGTGCGGGTAGCCGGACATGATGAAGTACTCCATGCCGACCTCGGCGTACGCCTTGATGCGGTCCGCCACCTGCTGCGGGCTGCCGACCAGCGCGGTGCCGGCACCGCCTCGCACCAGGCCCACGCCGGCCCACAGGTTGGGCGAGACCTCCAGGCCGCGGCGCACGTCGCTGGGGTCGAACTGGCCACCGTGCAGCTCGGCCATGCGGCGCTGGCCTATCGAGTCCATCTTGGCGAGCTTTTGCTGCGCGGCGGCGACCGTCGCCTGGTCCAGGTGCGACAGCAACTCGGCCGCGGCGGCCCAGGCGGCCTCCTCGGTCTCGCGCACCACCACGTGCAGGCGGATGCCGAAGCTCAGCTTGCGGCCGTACTGGGCGGCGCGCTCGCTGACGTCCTTGACCTTGGCCGCGACGGCCGCGGGCGGCTCGCCCCAGGTGAGGTAGGTGTCCACCTGCTGCGCGGCCAGGTCGTGCGCCTCGGGCGACGAGCCGCCGAAGAACAGCGGCGGGTAAGGCCGCTGGATGGGCGGGTACAAGACCTTCGCGCCCTTGACGCTGAGCTGCGTGCCCTCGGAATCCAGCGGCTCGCCGCTGTGGCTCTTCTCGAGCACGCTGCGCCAGATGCTGACGAACTCCTTGGACAGCACATAGCGGTCGGCATGGCTCATGAAGAGGCCGTCGCCGGCCAGCTCGTCGGGGTCGCCGCCGGTGACCAGGTTCACCAGCAGCCGGCCGCCGGAGAGGCGGTCGAAGGTGGCGGCGACGCGCGCCTGCTGCACCGGCGCCACCAGCCCCGGCCGCAGCGCGACCAGAAACTTGAGCCGGCGCGTCGCGTCGATCAGGCTGGAGGCCACCACCCACGAGTCTTCGCAGGAGCGACCGGTGGGCAGCAGCACGCCTTCGTAGCCCAGCGTGTCCGCGGCCACCGCCACCTGCTTGAAGTAGTTGAAGTCGGCCACCCGCGCGCCCTGGCTGGTGCCCAGGTAGCGGCTGTCGCCGTGGGTGGGGATGAACCAGAGCATCTTCATCGGGGGGACTCCTGCGGCAGCGCTGGTGCAGCGTTCGATACCAAGCGGCTTATTGCGCCTGCGCGGTCTTGGGATTGCCCGGCAGCGCATCGGCGATGCGCACCGGCTTGGGGATCAGCTTGAGCTCGAAGAAGGCGTCGGCGATCTTCTGCTGCTCGGCCGCCACCGCGGGCGTCAGCGGCGTCACGCCGAACTGGTAGCGCGTCAGGCTCAGCTCGAGCACGGCGGCATCCAGCCCCTGCAGCGGCGCGATCTGGGCGGCCGCCTGCTTGATGTTGGCCTTGAGCCAGCGGCCCTGCTCCACGGTGTCGTCGAACCAGGCGCGGATGACCTGCGGGTTCTTGTCGATGTAGCCGCGCTCGGCGAGGTAGAAGGAGTAGTTGTTGACCGTGCCCGTACCGTCCGCCAGGATGCGCGCGCCGGTCTGCTTCTCGACCGCGGCGAGGAAGGGGTCCCAGATCACCCAGGCGTCCACCGCGCCGCGCTCGAAGGCGGCGCGGGCGTCGGCCGGCGCGAGGAAGACGGGTTGGATATCTGCGTACTTCAGCCCCGCCTTCTCCAGCGCGCGCACCAGCAGGTAGTGCACGTTGGAGCCCTTGTTCAGCGCCACCTTCTTGCCGCGCAGCTCGGCCACGCTCTTGATCGCGGAGTCCTTGGGCACCACGATGGCCTCGGCCTCGGGGGCCGCGGGGTCGTTGCCGATGTAGGCGAAATTGGCACCGGCCGCCTGCGCGAAGACCGGCGGCGCCTCGCCGACGAAGCCGACGTCCACCGAGCCGACGTTCAAGCCCTCCAGCAGCTGCGGGCCGGCCGGGAACTCCACCCACTGCACGGCCACGCCCAGCGGCGCCAGGCGCTTCTCCAGCGTGCCCTGGGCCTTTTGCAGCACGAACAGGCTGGCCGACTTCTGGTAGCCGATGCGCAGCGAGCTGGCCTTGCCGGCCTGCGCCGACGCGGTGCCGCCGAGCAGCGCGCCCGCGCCGAGCAAGGTGGCGAGGGCGGCGCAGCGCAGCAGGCCGCGGCGGCGGCCCAGGAGGGAAAGGGGTCGGCGCTGGCCGGCGGTGTTGTGCAGGTCTTGAGAGCTCATCGAGGCATCACTCCATCCACGGACAGAAGAAAAACAGATCCCCGCAGGCCCATCGGCCGCGCAGCTTCGCCGCGCTGCCGGGCCCATGGGGGCCTGGTGCACGCGGGGATCAAATCGCCCCGGCAGGGGCGAGGAGACAAACGGGTGTCAGCGGCGGCTCGGCATCAACACGAAGCCGCCGCTTGCGGCGTGGCGGAGCGGCTGAGCACGAGCGCGGCGCGGGCCAACACGTTGTCGGCGCGCGGCGCCGGCGGCTCGGTGGGAAGGTCCGGGGTCGGCGCGTCGGCCAGCCGGGGCTTGGGCGCGAGCATGTCGGCCAGCACCTGCAGCGAGCGCTCGAGCCGCTCGGTGACTGCCGCATCGACGCGGTAGCCCAGCACCTCGTCGGCGACGAACTGGCTGTCGGTGGCGTAGACGGCGTCCAGCGCATGGCGCGCGCCCAGCGCCGAGAGCAGCGGCTTCAGCGCATAGTCCAGCGCCAGCAGGTGGCCCGGGCTGCCGCCGACGGCCAGCGGCAACACGGTCTTGCCGCGCAGGGCATCCTGCGGCAGCAGGTCGAGAAAGCTCTTCAGCACACCGCTGTACGCGGCCTTGTAGATGGGGGTGGCGACCAGCACCAGGTCGGCCTGGGCGACCTGGGCGATGGCCAGCGAGATGACAGCGTTTTGTGTATCGGCATGCAGCAAGGCCTGCGCGGGCAGGTCCCGCACCTGGATCTCCACGGTGTGGGCCGCACCACCCGAGACCGCGCGCATCGCGGCCCGCAGCAGGGCCGTCGAACGCGACGGACGGGTCGGGCTGCCAGAGATGCCGACGATCTTCATGGTGGGGTACGGCCTGGAGGAAAACATACCGGGCACGATAGCCAGCGCAGGCCGGCAGCAGAACGAAGCTTTTCGTTCTTTGCCATAACCAAAGCCTTCACAAGGCGACACGGCGGGTGAAGCGGCACGGAGCCGCTTCACCCGCCGTGCGGGCCGGGGCGATGCTGCGGCTACGCCCGGGCGCTGCGCCCGTCCAGGCTGAGCGCACCGGCCCCCAGGGCCGACAGCAGCAGCAGGCCGCCAGCCACCGAGATGTTCTTCATGAACAACAGTTGCGTCACCATCTGCTGCTCGGCCGGCACGGCCCAGAAGGCATGGAACACCACGCTGGCCAGCAGCGTGAAGCCCGCCACCGCGAGGCCGACCCAGCGGGTCTTGTAGCCGACCACGATGGCGATGCCCGAGAGCAGCTCGAACAGGCCGACGACCACCGCCAGCACCTCGGGTGCCGGCAGGCCGCCGCTGGCGATGTAGCCGGCCGTGCCCGCGATGTTGGTCAGCTTGCCGAAGCCGGCGGGGATGAACATCAGGGCCAGCAGGATGCGGCCGATCAGGGCGACGGGGGCTTTGTAGGTGTCGTTCATGTCATGTACTCCGAAGGGGTTGCAAGGTGGGTTTCAATGACGCCATTGTGTGGACCGGCCCGTGCCGCGGGTTCGAAAGTTTTTGGACCCGGGGTTCGAAACGCCAGAAGATCCGCCGCCCGCCGTAGCATCTCGCCAGGTCCACTCCCACTCTCCACTCGCATTCGCCATGACCATAGAACTTCAGCCCGAAGCCCGCAAACAAGCCGTCGCCTCGATAGAGCGTTACTTCGACCAGCACATGGAAGAGCGCATCGGCAACGTCGCCGCTGGCGCGCTGCTCGGCTTCTTCCTCGAGGAGATCGCGCCCAGCGTCTACAACAAGGCGGTGGCCGACATGCAGGAGCGGCTGCAGATGCTGGTCAGCGAGCTCGACATCGAGAGCCACGAGGACGAGTTCGGGTACTGGCAGAAGTACGAGAAGGCGCGCAAGGCGAAGAAATGAGCGCCGCCCTTCCCAGCCGGACGCGCGAGGTGCCCAGGGAGACCGTGGTTGGCGGCCGGCCCAAGCGGGTCAGGTGAGTTGGTGGAGGCGGCACTTGGGCCGCACCGAGTGGTGCTGAGCCCGCAGAGTCTGTCGCAAAGACCTGTACAGCCTTGCCCAGCCACCACCCGCAAGGGATACTGCCCATCTCGGGACCCATCCCCGGCGCCGCGCCGGCCCACGGCGATCTGATCGAAAGGCAACCCATGAAACTCACACGAAGCCTCGCAGTTGCCGGCTTGCTGATCAACACCTTGGTGGCCCACGCTGGCAACGCCGTAGTCACCGCACCCGGCTGCCGCACCAACCTCAAGACGGGGCGCTACCACTGCAACCAAGCGCCCGCAGTGGCGCTGAAGACGCCCTTGGGCAACAGCGGCCGCCTTCTGCTGAAAACCCGTGTGCCAGCCCCGCGGGCCACGTCTGCGGCGGTGCCCCTCGCGGCCGGCTCGCAGACCTGCTTCGTGGGGCGCCGCGGCAACACCTACAAGATCACCGCAGACGGGCGCAAGCAACACGGCAGTTGCTGACGGGTCGGACGGCGATCTGCCCGCGGCTCGGCAGCCAGGCGCCGAAGCGGTGGCCTGCCTTCAGCGCGCTACCGCGTCCTTCACCTGCTGCAGCGCCGCAGGGTCTTCCATCGTCGTCAGGTCGCCGGGGTCGCGCCCTTCGCAGACGGCCTGGATCGCGCGGCGCAGCAGCTTGCCGGAGCGGGTCTTGGGCAGCACGGTGACGAAGCGCACGCGCGCCGGCCGGGCGACGCCGCCGAGCTGGTCGTCCACCACCTTCATCAGGGCGCCTTCGAGCTTCAGCGCATCCGCCGCCGTGGCCGCCACGGCAGGGTCCTTCAGCACCACGAAGGCCACCGCCACCTGCCCCTTGAGTGGGTCGGCCACGCCCACCACCGCCACCTCGGCCACGCTGGCATGGCTGGAGAGGCTCTCCTCGATCTCGCGCGTGCCCAGCCGGTGGCCGGCGACGTTGATCACGTCGTCGGTGCGGCCGAGGATGAAGTAGTAGCCGTCCTCGTCGCGCACGCCCCAGTCGAAGGTGCTGTAGACGCTGCGGCCCGGGATGGTGGACCAGTAGGTCTTGACGAAGCGCTCGTCGTCGCCCCAGAGGGTCTGCAGGCAGCCGGGCGGCAGCGGGCCCTCGACGACGATCACGCCCTTCTTGTTCGGCTCGGTGATCTCCTCGCCGTTGCTCTCGTCGATCAGCCGCACGTCGTAGCCGTAGACCGCCTGGCCGGGCGAGCCGAACTTGGTCGGCGCCGCCTCCACGCCATTGCAGATGGCGAGGATGGGCCAGCCGGTTTCGGTCTGCCAGTAGTTGTCGATGATGGGCTTGTGCAGGGCGCCGGCGATCCAGCTGGCCGTGGGCTCGTCGAGCGGCTCGCCGGCCAGGAACAGCGACCTCAGGCTGGAGAGGTCGTACTTGCCCAGGTAGGCCGGGTCTTGCTTCTTCAACACCCGCGCCGCGGTGGGCGCCGTGAACATCACGTTGACCCGGTAGGTCTCGACCAGGCGCCACCAGATGCCGGCGTCGGGCCGGGTCGGCAAGCCCTCGTACATCACGGTCGCCATGCCGTTCAGCAGCGGCCCGTAGACGATGTAGCTGTGGCCCACGACCCAGCCGATGTCGCTGGTGGAGAAGTAGGTCTCGCCCGGCGCGCATTGGTAGATGTGCCTCATCGAGGCCGCCAGCGCCACCGCATAGCCGCCGGTGTCGCGCTGCACGCCCTTGGGCTTGCCGGTGGTGCCCGAGGTGTAGAGGATGTAGGAGGGGTGCGTGCTCTCCACCCACTCGCAGGGCACGACGGTGTCGAGCTGGCGGTTGCGCAGCGTGTCGTAGTCGAGGTCGCGGCCCGGGGTGGTCTCGAACGAGGCCAGGCCGCGGTTGACCATCAGCACGCTGGCGGGTTTGTGTTCCGCCAGCTCGATGGCCGCGTCCAGCAGCGGCTTGTAGGCCACGACCTTGCCCGCGCGCATGCCGGCGTCGGCGCTCACGACCAGCATGGGCTGCGCGTCGTCGATGCGGCTGGCCAGCGAGTGGCTGGCGAAGCCGCCGAACACCACCGAGTGGATGGCCCCGATGCGCACGCAGGCCAGCATCGCGAACGCGGCCTCGGCGATCATCGGCATGTAGATCAGCACGCGGTCGCCCTTGGCCACGCCCTGCGCCTTCAGGATGGCCGCCATGCGCTGCACCTCGGCATGCAGCTGCCGGTAGCTGTAGACCGTCTCGATGCCGGTTTCGGTGGAGACGAAGATCAGCGCGTTCTGGTCGGCGCGGTCTTTCAGGTGGCGATCGACGGCGTTGTGGCAGAGGTTGGTGAGGCCGCCGGCGAACCACTTCGCGAAGGGCGGGTTGCTGTAGTCGCAGACCTGGTCGAAGGGCCTTTGCCAATCGATCAGGGCCGCCTGCTCGGCCCAGAAGCTGTCGCGCTCGGTGATGGAGCGGCGGTGGAAAGCGGCGTAGCTGGGCATGGGGTGTCTCCGATCGTTGTAGCGGCCTGTCGCTCTCGCGGCGACCTGTGCATTGAATCGATCTGGCCTGACAGCGGGCTGTCACTTGCCGCCATGGCGATGCGCGATGTTGCGCTACATCAACCCAGCGCCGCAACCACCTCAGCCGGCGCCTGCACCAGCTCGATCAACACGCCCTCCCCACCCACCGGGAACTCGTCGTTGCCCTTGGGGTGGATGAAGCAGATGTCGTGGCCGGCCGCGCCCTTGCGGATGCCACCCGGGGCGAAGCGCACGCCGTGGGCGGCCATCCACTCGACGGCCTTGGGCAGGTCGTCGACCCAAAGGCCGACGTGGTTCAGCGGCGTGGTGTGCACCGCCGGCTTCTTGTCCGGGTCCAGCGGCTGCATCAGGTCGACCTCGACCGCGAACGGGCCGCTGCCGAGCGCGCAGATGTCTTCGTCGACGTTTTCGCGCTCGGAGACGAAGCTGCTCTTGACGGTCAAGCCCAGCATGTCGACCCAGAGCGATTTGAGGCGCTGCTTGTCGGCGCCGCCGATGGCGATCTGCTGGATGCCCAGGATCTTGAAAGGCTTGACCGCGGACATGCCTCAGTTCCTCGCAGCCAGTTCCGAAGTCGCCGGCAAGTCCAGCCGCGCCAGCAGCTTGCGGTCGTCGCTGACGTCCGGGTTGCCGGTCACCAGCAGCTTGTCGCCGTAGAAGATCGAGTTGGCGCCGGCCATGAAGCACAGGGCCTGGATGCCGTCGTCCAGCTCGCGCCGGCCGGCCGAGAGGCGCACGCGCGACTTGGGCATCGTGATGCGGGCCACCGCGATCACGCGCACCAGCTCCAGCGGGTCCACGGGCTCCGCGTCCGCCAGCGGCGTGCCCTCGACGCGCACCAGCTGGTTCACCGGCACCGATTCGGGCGCGGGGTCGAGGTTGGCGAGCTGGGCGATCAGGCCGGCGCGCTGGGCGCGTGTCTCGCCCAGGCCGACGATGCCGCCGCAGCAGACCTTCATGCCGGCGTCGCGCACATGCTGCAGCGTGTCCAGCCGGTCCTGGTACTCGCGGGTCTTGATGATGTCGCCGTAGAAGTCGGGCGCGGTGTCGAGGTTGTGGTTGTAGAAGTCCAGGCCAGCGTCCTTCAGTGCGGTGGCCTGGTGCGGCTCCAGCATGCCCAGCGTGGCGCAGGCCTCCAGGCCCAGCTCCTTCACGCCGCGCACCAGGGCGGCCACCTTCTCGATGTCGCGGTCCTTGGGCGAGCGCCAGGCGGCGCCCATGCAGAAGCGCGAGGCGCCGGCGTCCTTGGCGGCGCGGGCGGCGGCCATCACCTCGGCTATCTCCATCATCTTGTTGGCCGCGACCCCCGTGTCGTAGTGCACCGATTGCGGGCAGTAGCCGCAGTCTTCCGGGCAGCCACCGGTCTTGACCGACAGCAGCGAGGCCAGCTCCACGTCGCCGGCGGGGAAATGCTCGCGGTGCACGGTGTGGGCGCGGTGCACGAGATCCATGAAAGGCTGCTGCATCAGCGCGAGCACATTCGCCTCGGTCCACTCGGTAGTCGCCTTGGTGGCGACCGGCCGCACGAGGGTCACGGGACGCTCGGCGACGGGATTGGCATTCATCATCGGGGATCTCTCTCTATCTTCGGACTCGGTTCACTGAAAACTGACGATCGCCTGGTCCACGGCCAGACTCTCGCCCTTTTTCGCCAGCACTTGATCGACGGTGCAGTCTTGCAGCGCGACCAGGATGTTCTCCATTTTCATCGCTTCGATGACCGCCAGCTTTTCTCCGGCCAAAACTTTCTGCCCAGGCTGCACCGCCACCTCGGCCAACAGGCCCGGCATCGGCGAGAGCAGGAACTTGCTGAGGTCGGGCGGCGCCTTGTAGGGCATGAGCTTGAGCAGCTCGGCGGCGCGCGGCAGCAGCACCACGGCGTCGATCTGCGTGCCGTTGTGCGAGACGCGCATCGC